>JBBRVT010000316.1:0-5596 GCA_038246615.1 Burkholderiales bacterium | reverse complement strand
GTGAAACGAGCGACCGTTGGCTGCGTAGACAAACGGCAGGCGGTAGTGGGTGGCGCCAGTGACGGTGGCCTGCATCGCCGCCCAGCCTGGATAGGGCCCCAGGCGCAGCGATGCCCAGGCGGGGGGTGCCGGCAGCTGGCCCGGATCGCTGGCTCGGTAGCCCAGGCTGTAACGCTCGGCCTGGCCTACCACCGTGGAGATGTCGGTGCTGAATTTCTTGGCCTCAACGGCGGCGACAGCAGTGAGCCCGCAGAACAGCAGGTAGTCGGCCGGGCCGGAATCGGTCGGCCATTCGGCGATCGCGATGTTGCGCCGGGCTTCGGGCCGGGTGCCGTGGGCATAGCGCAGCGCTTTGGAATCAACCTCCCAGCCGGCGTCGCGCAGCTGTCGGTCGATCAGCGTGCGGGTCTCGGCCTCGTCCAGTTGAATGGCACGGGTGGCCCGGGCGATCGCCTGCTTGGTGGCCAGCGCAATGGCCTGCTGGGCCTGCGTGGCGGCGCGGTCGCTACCCTCTCGGGACTGACTCTGGTCGATCAGGGCCTGCAGCTGGGCTGCAAAGCCGGCCTCCAGCCGCTTGCGCTCCAATTCTTCGGCCTGGGCCAGTTGCTCCCATACCTGGCGCTCGGCGGCTTGATGCCGGGCAGCAGCCTCGGCCTGCTGGCTACGCTCTCGTTCGGTGGCGGTTTCGTGCCGGGCAGCGAGCAGTTCTGCCTGCAGGCGCGCGAACTCATCGACCTGGCGGCGCGCGACATCGGCGTAATCGATAACGGATGGGGCGATGAACGGCCCGGGCTTGAAGCCAGCACCGGGGTTGCGGAAAGCGCGGTGGAACCAGATCGCCAACTGCCGAGCGATGCGCAGAGCCTCGTTCGCATGGCGAGGCTTTACGCTCAGGCTGTGAACACCGGCGTTGCCTTGGACGCGCAGAAGATGCAGCAGGCTGATCACGTCAGCGTCGAGCAGCTGACGGCGGCGAATCTCAGCCAGCAGATCGGCTTGCTTGTGCTCTGGGCCAGCCGCAATGCCGTGGACGGCGGCAACATGCTGGGCCACCACTTCACCGAACTGCCGCAGCTTTAGCAGGCTCGCACCCGGGTCGGCCAGGCAGTGACGCTCTGCCGATGCGCCCAGCTGCGCCAGCAGCGGGTCATGCTGCAGCAGGAACGCGAAGTTTGATGGCGGTGGTGGCGATTCAGGCATGCGGAACGTGTCAATGACTTTGCGACACCCGGGGACGTTGATTCAGTGTGCGGGCGACGGGATCACTGGTCGGTATTTTCTCCTCGGGTCGAGGGCCTTCCTGGGTGTGTCGGGGGGTCTGTTCATGAGGCAACGCCGGGCCGCTCCCAAGTTTCCTCATTCCCCCTCGGGGGGCCTGACGCGCAGCGGCAGGTCTGGGATGCTCTCAGGCTCTCAGGCCACGCGGGCCAGCAACTGCTGCAGCGCGGCCAGGAAGCCTGCCGGCTGCTCCAGCACCGACAGGTGCGCCGCCTCCAGCACGCTGAGCTGCGCGCCGGGGATGCCACTGGCAATTGCCTGGGCCATGGCCACGGTGGAGCCGGCGTCCTGGGCGCCCGCCACCAGCTGCACCGGGCAGCTGATCTGCGCCAGCTGCGCTGTCCAGTCGGCCGGCGCAATGGCCTCGCAGGCCAGGGCATAGCCTTGGGGATCGGCGCGCAGCAGGTCGGCAAGCACTGCGGCGGCCAGCGCGGGCTGGCCAGCGCGGGTCGCGGGCGACAGAAAACGCTCCAGCACGGCGTCGGCCACGGCCGCCATGCCACCGGCGCGCACCGCAGCGGCGCGCTGCGCCAGGCCGGCGCGGCCGGCGTCGGCATAGACGGCAGCGGTGTTGGCCAGTACCAGGCCACGCACCAGCTGCGGGTGGTGGATGGCCAGGCCCTGGCCCACCAGCCCGCCCATCGACAGGCCGATGAACACCACCGGCCCGCGGCCCCATTCCTGGATCAGCCGTGCGGCATCGTCCACCAGCGCATCGACAGCGTACGGGGCAGCCACGGCAGCCGATGCGCCCTGGCCGCGGTGGTCATAGCGCAGCACCGGGTGCTTGGGCGCCAGCGCGGCGGCCAGGCCGTCCCACATCTCGAGCCGCATGCCCAGCGCATGGCTCATCACGACAGGCACGCCATCGGCTGCACCCTGCAGCGCCACCCGCAACTGCGGCAGGCTGAAGGTGTGGTGGGTTTCCACCCGGTGCCCTGGCAACAGCGGCGCCGGCTCCAGCGCGATGCCCTCGGCCTGGCAGATGCCCACGGTGATCTTGAAGGCGGTGTTGGCCGCCGGCACGCCGCAGTAGATGGCGCCCTGCATCAGCGCCTCCTTGATGGCGGCCAGCGGCACGCCGCCGCGGATGGCCGCACGGCAGTGCAGCTCGAACTCTTCCCAGCGCGCCAGGCCCATGGTCATGCCCAGCACCAGCAGACGGCGGGTCTGGCTGTCCAGCCCCGGGCGGCCCCAGATGTCGTGCCAGGCATGGCGCGTTACCTGGCTCTGGAACTCGGCATTCAGGCTGTTGGCCTGCCCCAGCGACCGTTCGACCCAGGCATCGCCCAGCATGGCGCGCCGGTTGGCTGCGCCGCGGTCCAGGTCGTCCGGGCGCTCGGCACTCACGGCCGTGGGGTGCTCAGGCGGCCTTGCCGGCGGCTGCCAGCCGCTCGACATGCCATTCGACCAAGCGGGCCATGTTGCCCAGCGAGATCTGGTGCGCATGGATCAGGCCCATCAGGCCGTTGCGGTTCAGCGCCACCATCTCGGCGTCGCTGAGCTTGCCCAGCTTCTCTTCGTCGACGGTGAGGAAGCCGTCGACGGTGAGCTTGCTGCCGTCGGGCAGCGTGGCGTCGAAGCGCATGTCGCGCAGCAGGCCCTTTTCCACCAGCACGGCGCCGGCCAGGCGGGTGCGCTCGACCTCCTGCTCGAAGGCTTCGAGCTGCTGCTGCACCTTCAGCGTGAACTCGCTGGGCTCGCCGTCGGCCTTGAACAGCGCCTCGCCCTGGCTGCCGAAGCCGGCCCAGGCCTCGTCGAAGCACACCACCATCTCGCTCGGGCCCACGCGCGCCAGCGCAAACGGGTACAGCCGCAGCACGGCCGGCACATAGCGGGTGCGCCAGCCGTTGGCGTCGGTACACAGGTTCTTGCCCTGCTGCAGGCCGAACACGGCGATCGGCGCCACCTGGGGCGTGCCGGCGTCGCTGGTGCCGGCGGCCACCCACACCACCGGGAAGTCCTTGCAGGCGTCGGTGAACTCGGTGCCGGCCACGAAGAACGCGTTGAGCGTGTTGACGGTGCCGAGGTCACGCGTGCTCAGGTCGAGCTTCAGGTCGCGGTGCTTGACGCGGTCGAGCGCGACGATCTTCTTGTGCAGGTTCTCGTTGATCATGGTCGGGTCAATCGCTGGTCGGCTCAGGGGTTGGTCGGGTTGTCGGTGTCGGGGCCCGGCAGGGCGCTCACCAGCACCTTGTCGACGCGCTTGCCGTCGAGGTCCACCACCTCGAAGCGCCAGCCGTCCCATTCCACCACATCGGTCGTGCGCGGCAGGCGGCCCAGCAGCAGCATCACCATGCCGGCCAGCGTGTTGTAGCGGCCGCGGTCTTCCTCGGGCAGATCGCGGATCTCCAGCCGGTCCTTCAGCTCGGGCACCGGGATCAGGCCGTCCATCAGCCAGCTGCCGTCGGCCCGGCGCACCGCCCAGGCGTCGTCGGCACTGGGTGGCGAGAACTCGCCTGTGATGGCCTCCAGCACGTCGCGCACGGTGATCACGCCCTGCACCGCGCCGTACTCGTCGACCACGAACACCAGCTCGGCTGCATTGGCGCGGAAGTGGTCCAGAAGCTCCATGCCCGACAGCGTCTCGGGCACGAACACCGGCGCCTGCATCAGCGCGCCCAGGTCGGGCGTCTCGCCGCGCGACAGCGGCACCAGCAGGTCTTGCGCCTGGATCACGCCCACCACATCGTCCAGCCCGTTGCGGCACACCGGGTAGCGCGAATGGCCGTTCTCGGTCATCTGCGCCAGCAGCTCGGGCAACGGCGCATGCTGGTCCAGCCAGGTGATTTCAGCCCGGGGGATCATCATCGAGCCGACCTGCCGGTCGTCCAGGCGGAACACGTTGCGCACCATCTGGTGCTCCTGCGCCTCGATCACGCCGGCGTCCAGGCCCTCTTCCAGGCTGGCGGCAATCTCCTCCTCGGTCACGCTGCGGTTGGGCGCCTGGCGGATGCCCAGCAGCTTGAGCGTGGCCTCGGTGGCAATCGTCAGCAGCCACACGAACGGCCGGGTGGCGGTGGACAGCCAGTTCATCGGCCGTGCCACCAGCACCGCCACCCGCTCGGGGTACATCTGGCCCAGGCGCTTGGGCACCAGCTCGCCGAAGATGATGGTGAGAAAGGTGATGATCAGCACCACCAGCGCGGTGCCGGTGATGTCGGCCACCCGCTCGCTCATCATCGGCAGCACGCTGTTGAGCCAGCGCGCCAGCGGCCTGGAAAAAGCCGCCTCGCCGACGATGCCGTTGAGCACGCTGATCGAGGTGATGCCGATCTGCACCGTGGACAAGAACTTGTTGGGGTCGTCGTGCAGCTCTTGCGCGGCCTGGGCACCGGGCTCGCCGGCCTCGACCAGCACCGTCAGCCTGGCCTTGCGCGACGCGGTGAGCGCCATCTCCGACATCGCGAACAAGGCGTTCAGCAGGATCAGGAACAACAGTAGAGCAACGTCCATGCAGCGGCATCGTGCGGGGATGCCCCGTCCATCCAACAGGGGGCAGAGCGTAGCAGAATCGCCCCATGCACTACTTGATCGGCGACCTGCAGGGCTGCTGCGACGCGCTGGACCGCCTGCTGGCCGAGATCGGTTTCTCGCCCAGCCGCGACCACCTGCATGCGCTGGGCGACCTGGTCAACCGCGGGCCGGCGTCGCTGGCGACGCTGCAGCGCCTGCGCGGCCTGGGCAACGCGGCCACCTGCCTGCTGGGCAACCACGACCTGCACCTGCTGGCGGTGGCCACCGGCGGCCAACGGCCGCACCGGCACGACACGCTGGACGACGTCCTCGACAGCCCCGACCGCGCGGCCCTGCTGGACTGGCTGCGCCACGGCAAGCTGGCCGACAGCGTCCACGGCTGGCTGCTGGTGCATGCCGGCGTGGTGCCGCAATGGACGGCGGCGCAGACCCTGGCCCTGGCCGCCGAGGTGCAGGCGGTGCTCAGCGGCCAGGGGCTGGCCGACTTCATGGGCGTGATGTACGGCAACCAGCCGGCGCGCTGGCACGACGCCCTGGCCGGCCACGACCGCTGGCGCATGGTGCTCAATGCGCTGACCCGCATCCGCTACTGCACGCCCGACGGCACACTGGAATTCGACACCAAGGACGGCAGCGGCGTGGCCCCTGCCGGCCACCTGGCCTGGTTCGACGTGCCCGGCCGGCGCACCGAAGGCATGCCCATCGCCTTCGGCCACTGGTCGACCCTGGGCCTGCGCAACCGGCCCGACCTGCTCTCGCTCGACACCGGCTGCGTGTGGGGCGGTGCGCTGACCGCCGTGCGGGTCGACGGCGGCCGGCGCGAGGTGACACAGGTGCAGTG
>JBBRVT010000315.1:0-5637 GCA_038246615.1 Burkholderiales bacterium | reverse complement strand
GCGCGCCGCGATGCGCCGGGTTGATGCGCAGCGCCTCTTGGTAGTGCTGTTCTGCAGCTGCGTTGTCGGGCCTGGACTGGCTGCGCAGCGCATAGCCCATCAGGTTGTTCCAGTCGGCGCTGCGCTCGTCGCGTGCCGACTTCAGCGCGCCCAGCGCGCCGGACCAGTCTTTGGCGGCGATGCGCACCCGGGCCGCGCCAAGCGGGTCGGCGGACGGGTCGGCAGATGGGTCGGCGGACGGGTCGGCAGCCGGGGCGGCGTACAGGGCGGCGGCCGGGGCGGCGGCCGGGGCGGCTGCCTTCCTGGGCGGCTCGGGCGTGTCGGCGGCCTGCAGCGGCAGCGTGCAGGCCAGCAGGGCGGCGGTGGTCAGGACAAGGGTGGCGCGCATCGTCGGCTCCTTTGTTGGGCCCGGGAGTGTGGCGCAAGGCCTCAATACGTGCGGCCTGCCTTGTATTGGGCGTGGCTGCGGCGCTGGTTTGCGCCGCCCAGCGCCTCGAAGTGGCGGGCAGCATGGGCGTGGATGATGGCCAGGCCCAGCGCGTCGGCGGCGTCCTTGCCGGGCAGGCCGGGCAGTTGCAGCAGGCGCATCACCATCTCCTGCACCTGGGGCTTGGTGGCCAGGCCATGGCCGACGATGGCCTTCTTCATCTGCAGCGCGGTGTACTCGGCCACCGGCAGGTCGTCGCTGACCAGGGCTGCCAGCGCCGCACCGCGCGCCTGGCCCAGCAGCAGCGTGCTCTGCGGGTTGACGTTGACGAAGACGATCTCCACCGACGCCGCGTGCGGCTGGTAGCGCCGCTTCACCTCGCCCACGCCCTCGAAGATGATCTTCAGCCGCGCCGGCAGGTTGCCACGCGCCACCTCCAGCGTGCTGATGGTGCCGCTGCCCACATAGCTGAGCCGCGCGCCGTCGATGTCGACGACGCCGAAACCGGTGCGCTGCAGGCCGGGGTCTATGCCGAGAACGCGCATGCTGGGCCAGGAGTCATGCCGGGATGGTAATGGCTAAAATGGCCATTCGACCCAACCTGGAGCCCGCATGCGCGTGACAGCCACCGACGCCAAGAACCGCTTCGGCGCCCTCTGCCTGCAAGCCAAGACCGGACCGGTGGTGGTGGAAAAGGCCGGCGAGCCCGACACCGTGCTGCTGTCGTATGCCGATTACCAGCGCCTGCTGGCTCAGCCTGCCGCATCGCTGGCGGTGCGGCGGCGGCAGTTCAACGCCCAGCACAAGGACTGGCTGGACGCCCACAACCGCCAGCACGACGCGCAGGGCCTGTGGAACGACGACCTGCGGCTGTGGTGACCCGGGCGTGGCGCAGTACGACGTCTATCCCAACCCCAGCCCGCGCTCGCGCGAACAGGTGCCGTATGTGGTGGATGTGCAGAGCGATCTGCTGTCGGCGCTGCGTACGCGGCTGGTGATGCCGCTGACCCGCGTGGCAGTGGATCTGCCGCACCCGCCGCGGCGGCTGGCGCCGCAGTTCAGCATCAGCGGCGAGCGTCTGGCCTTGCAGCCGCAGGCAGCGGCGGGGCTCGATGCCCGGCTGCTGCGCCAGCCGGTGGCGTCGCTGGCGGCGCATGCCGGCGAGATCCGCGACGCGCTCGACGCGGTGATCAGCGGTATCTGACCGGCCCGGTTCAGGGCCGCAGCTGGAAATACCAGCGCACCGAGTGGAAGAACACCGGCGCGGCAAAGCACAGCGGCGCCACCCGGTCGAGCAGGCCCACCGCGCCGGTGACCGAGCTGGTGTTGCCCCAGTGGCGCACGCCGGCATCGCGCTTGAGCGCGCTCATCACCAGCTCGCCCAGCGTGCCGGCGGCGGCGGCGATGCTGGCCATGGCCAGCGCCTGGCCGGCCTCGAACGGCGTGATCCAGAACAGCGCAGCCCCCAGCGCCGCGCCGGCGGCGATGCCCAGACCCCAGGCGCGCAGCGAGAAGTTGCGGTCGATGTGGCGCGCCACGGGGCGGCGGCGCAGGTAGCGGCTGGCGGTGGTCTGTGCCAGATGCGCCCCGGCAGTCACCACCACCAGGAAGAACAGCAGGAAGGCGCCGCGCCCGCTGTGGCCGGGAAAGTCCAGCAGCACCAGGGCCGGCGCATGGCTCAGGCCATAGACGCAGACCATGATGCCCCACTGGATCTTGGCGTTGCGCTCCAGGAAGCGCTGCGGATCACCGGCCAGCGCGCTGACCACCGGGATGGCCAGGAACACGTAGACCGGGATGAACACCGAAAACAGGTCGAAGTTGAGGTTGGCCACCAGCACGTACTGCAGCGGCAGCACGCCGAAGAAGGCCAGCAGCAGGCTGCGGTGGTCGCCGCGGCGGGTCTTCACCAGCGTGACGTACTCGCGCAGCGCCAGGAACGAGACCACGCCGAACAGCACGGTGGCGCCGGCCGGCCCCGAGGCCCAGGCCGCCCAGAACACCACCGCGCCCACCCACACCGCGCGCAATTCGCGACGCATCCGCTCGTAGCCGTCTTCCTGCAGCGCATTGCGTTCGCGCAGCGTCAGCAGCGCCACGGCGGCGCTGGCCAGCAGCAACAGACCGAACAGCACCACGAACAGCAGCGCCACCTGCTGGTCGGCGCTCCAGGCCTTGAGCTGGTTCATCCGGTGGCAGTCTGCAACTGCGACTCGGCCGGCTGCAGCGCCACCACCGCAGCGCGGGCGCGCGCCAGGAAGTCGCGCTTGTCTTCGCCCGGCGCCAGCGTGACAGGCGCGCCGAAGGTCACGGTGCACAGGATGGGCACCGGCACCACCTCGCCCTTGGGCATCACCCGCTGCACGTTGTCGATCCAGGCCGGGATCAGCTGCACCTGCGGAAACTGCTCGGCCAGGTGGAACAGCCCGCTCTTGAAGGCCTGCGGCGGGCCCTTGTTGCTGCGTGTGCCCTCGGGAAAGATCACCAGTGAATCACCGTTGCGCAGTGCGTCCACCAGCGGCTCCAGCGGGTCCTGGTCGTCGCTGCGCTGCCTCGACACATACACCGCGTTGAACACCTCGCGGGTGAGCCAGTGCTTGAAGCGTCCGCCGGTCCAGTAGTCACGCGCGGCGATCGGCCGGGTGGTGGCACGCAACTCGCGCGGCAGCGCTGCCCAGATCAGCACCCAGTCGAGGTGGCTCTGGTGGTTGGCGAAGTAGATGCGCTGCTCTGCCTTGGGCGGGCAACCCTTCCAGTGCCCCTGCGCACCGGTGATCAGGCGGGCGATCAAGGCCAGCAGCAGGCCCATGGCGTCGGCGCGGGTCATCGATGCGATCTTATGCGCCGCGCAGCACGCGCCGGCCAGCAGGGCCAACGCGGCCGCCGCCGCAGCCACCGCAGCGGCAACCGCCACCGCAGCCACTGCAGCGGCAACCGCCACCGCCGATCACGCAGCTGGCAAGTCGCCCGGCGACTGGCCCGGCGACTGGCCTGGCAACTGGCCCTGCAACTGGCCCCGCAGCAGCCGCTTCATCAGCTTGCCGTTGGCATTGCGCGGCAGCGGCTCGGCATGCCAGCCGATGGTCTCGGGCACCTTGTAGTCGGCCAGGCGGGCGGCGCAGAAGGCGCGCAGCGCGGCGTCGTCGCCCTGGGCGGCGCTGTCGGCTGCCACATGCACGCAGGCATGCACCCGCTCACCCAGCACCGGGCAGGGCCGGCCGACGATGGCCGCCTCCACCATGCCGGGCCAGGCCATCAGCACGTTCTCGACCTCGACCGAAAATATCTTGTAGCCGCCGCGGTTGAGCATGTCCTTCTTGCGGTCGAACACCCGCACATAGCCGTCGGCATCCACCGCACCCAGGTCGCCTGAATGCCAGTGCCCGGCGGTGAAGGATGCGGCGGTGGCCTCGGGGTTGGCCCAGTAGCCGGGCACCACCATCGGGCCGGCGATCCAGAGTTCACCGGTCTCGCCCACCGGCAGTTCGCGGCCGTCGTCGTCCATCACCTTCACGCGGGCGGCGGGCAGCGGCACGCCCACGGTGTCGGCGTGCGCCCGGGTCTGGCCCATGGGCACCATGGTGGTGGGCGACGTGGTCTCGGTGGCGCCGTAGGCGTTCAGCAGCACCAGGCCCGGCAGGCGCGCCTGCAGTGCGTCGATGGTGGCCACCGGCATCGGCGCGCCGCCGTAGCTGCCGATGCGCCAGGCCGACAGGTCGGCCGCAGCGAAGCCGGGCTGCATCAGGCACAAGGTGTACATCGCCGGCACCATCATGGTGTGGCTGATGCGCTCGGCTGCCATCAGGGCGATGAAGGGCTCGGCCTTGAAGGCTGGCACGATGACCACGCAACCGCCCACGCTGAGCATCGTCACGATGACCGCCACCAGGCCGGTGACATGGCTGGCCGGCACCGCCAGCGCGGCGCGCTCGCCGGCTGTGCCCGGCCCGGCCGTCTGCATCCGCATGCAGGCCTGGAAGTGCAGGGCCGAGTGCACGATGTTGGCATGCGTCAGCATCGCGCCCTTGGGGTGGCCGGTGGTGCCCGAGGTGTAGAGGATCACCGCCACGCCGTGCTCGGCGGGGGCCGCCACCGGCGGTGGCGCATCGGCGCAGGCCAGCAGTGGCGCGAGCGGTGTGCAGCCGGGTGCTGTGCCCACGCTCAGGTGCAGGCGCAGCGCGGGTGCCTCGTCACCCCGTGGCGCGCGCTCGGCCAGTGCAGCGTCGATGAGGATGGCCGCCGCGCCGCACTGCCGGGCGATCCAGGCCAGGCCAGGGCGTTGCTCGCGCACGCCCACCGGCACGGAGATGGCGCCGATGCGCTGCAGCGCCAGGAATGCCAGCACGAACTCGGGCCGGTTGTCGATGAACAGGATGACCCGATCGCCGGTGCGGATGCCCTGCGCCGCCAGGCCGGCCGCCAGCCGCGCGGCGGCCGCGTCGCAGTCGGCATAGGTCAGGCGCTGGTCGCCACACACCACCGCCTCGGCCAGCGGCGTGCGCTGCACGGCGGCGGCGAACAGTGCCCACACGCTGCCGGGCCGCGGGTGGAAGGCCGCCACGACGCGGTCGCCGAACCAGGCCTCGTGCCGCATCGGCGGCACCGGGTAGCCCTGCCAGTGCTGACGCATGCGCAGGCCTGTCAGTGCGCTGCCACGCCGGGCGCGACATTCGCGCCGCGTTCGATGACGAACTCGGCATCGACCAGCCTGCGTGAATGGTTGAGGTCGCTCTGCGCGATCAGCTCGGGCAGCAGGCTGCGGTCTTCGGGCATGTAGCCGATGCCCATCTCTGCGCGCGCATGCGTCGGCAGGGTGGCCAGGTTCTTGCCGTCGAAACGGATGCTGCCCCGGCTGGGCGCGAGGTGGCCCATCACCGTGCGCAGCGTGGTGATCTTGCCGGCGCCCTTGCGGCCGATCAGGCCGACCCGCTCTCCGGCCTTCACGCTGATGTTGACGGCCGAGGCGGCCACCACGGTGCCAAAGCGTTTTTCCAACCCGTTGGTCATGTTGCCCCCCGTCCGTTGCGTACAACGGCCGACCCCCCGAGGGGGTGCAGACCGGCTTGGGACGGCCCGGCGCTCGGCCTGCTCATGTTGCCCCCCGTCCGTTGCGTACAACGGCCGACCCCCCGAGGGGGTGCAGACCGGCTTGGGACGGCCCGGCGCTCGGCCTGCTCATGTTGCCCCCCGTCCGTTGCGTACAACGGCCG
>JBBRVT010000314.1:0-5638 GCA_038246615.1 Burkholderiales bacterium | reverse complement strand
GGCCAGGAACTGTCGGCCAAGGTGCTGAAGTTCGACGCAGAGAAGAACCGCGTCAGCCTGGGCATCAAGCAGCTGGGTGACGACCCGTGGCATGGCGTGTCGCGCCGCTACCCGAGCAACACCCGCCTGTTCGGCAAGGTGACCAACATCGCCGACTACGGCGCGTTCGTCGAGATCGAGCCCGGCATCGAAGGCCTGGTGCACGTGTCCGAAATGGACTGGACCAACAAGAACGTGGCCCCGGCCAAGATCGTCGCCCTGGGCGACGAGGTCGAGGTGATGGTGCTCGAGATCGACGAGGACAAGCGCCGCATCAGCCTGGGCATGAAGCAGTGCAAGGCCAACCCCTGGGAAGAGTTCTCGGGCAACGTGCACCGTGGCGACAAGGTCAAGGGCCCGATCAAGTCGATCACCGACTTCGGCGTGTTCGTGGGCCTGGCCCAGGGCATCGACGGCCTGGTGCACCTGTCCGACCTGTCGTGGCACGAAACCGGCGAAGCCGCCGTGCGCAACTTCAAGAAGGGCCAGGAAGTCGAAGCCATCGTGCTGGCCATCGACGTGGAGCGCGAGCGCATCAGCCTGGGCATCAAGCAGCTCGACGGTGACCCGTTCGCCAACTACACCTCGGTCAACGACCGCGGCGCACTGGTCAACGGCAAGGTCAAGACCGTCGACCCGCGTGGCGCCGAGATCCAGCTGAACGACGATGTCACCGGCTACCTGCGTGCCAGCGAGCTGAGCCGCGACCGCGTCGAAGACGCCCGCAACCTGCTGAAGGAAGGCGACGAAGTCAGCGTGATGATCATCAACGTCGACCGCAAGGCCCGTTCGATCCAGCTGTCGATCAAGGCCAAGGACGCTGCCGACCAGCAAGAGCAGATGCAGCGTCTGTCGCAGGTGAGCGAGCGTGAGAACGCTGGCACCACCAGCCTGGGCGCCCTGCTGCGCGCCAAGCTGGACAGCAACCGAGAGTGAGCGGAATGCCCCGCTGCCTGATGGCAGCGGGTTTCGGTCGGTCAGCTTCTCACCTTGTTTTGCAGTACAGCCAACGACATGACCCGCAGTGATCTGGTGAACAAGCTGGCCGAACGCTTCACCCAGCTGACGCAGCGCGACACCGAGTTCGCGGTCAAGACCATCCTCGATGCGATGAGCGACGCCCTGGCGCGTGGCCACCGCATCGAGATCCGTGGTTTTGGCAGCTTCTCGATCAACCGGCGCCCACCGCGGCTGGGGCGCAACCCCCGCAGCGGCGAGAAGGTCACCATCCCCGAAAAGCTGGTGCCGCACTTCAAGCCGGGCAAGGCGCTGCGTGAATCGGTGGACGAGCGCCTGCCGGTGCATGACGAGCCGCCGGCGGCAGTGTCGGATCGCCAATAGCAAGCAGCCAAGGGCCCTTCGGGGCCCTTGTTCATGGCCGCGCCGCAACGGCGGCGGGTGTGGCCGGTCTCCTTAGAATGGCCGCTCGATGCGCGTCTTCCTCTGGGCCTTGCGGCTCTTCATCTTCTTCACGCTGTTTGCCTTTGCGCTGAACAACGAGCAACCGGTGGTGGTGCACTGGTTCTTCGGCGCCCGGTGGACGGCGCCGATGGTGATCGTGGTGCTGGCCGCCTTCGCCGGCGGTGCGGCCGTCGGCGTGCTGGCGATGGTGCCGGCCTGGTGGCGCCACCGCCGGGTGGCGCGCCGCCATGCGCCGCCACCGCCGCCGCCACAGCGCACGGCGCCTGACACCGTGACGCCAGCGCCCAGCGAGCTCGGGCCAGAACACCCGCCGCGGGAAGGCCTTTAGGCGATGGATCTCGACACCCCCGGGCTGCTGCTGGGCCTGCTGGTGGCGCTGCCTGCGGCCTTTCTGCTGGGCTGGGCGGCCTCTCGCTTCGACCTGCGGCAGTGGCGGCGCAGCGACCGGCAGGCGCCCAAGGCCTACTTCAAGGGCCTGAACCTGCTGCTCAACGAGCAGACCGACAAGGCCATCGACGCCTTCATCGAGGCGGTGCAGCATGACCCCGACACCAGCGAGCTGCACTTCGCGCTGGGCAACCTGTTCCGCCGGCGCGGCGAGTTCGAACGCGCGGTGCGGGTGCACGAGCACCTGCTGCAGCGTGCCGACCTGAGCCCGGGCGACCGCGAGCGTGCCCAGCATGCGCTGGCGCAAGATTTCATGAAGGCCGGATTGTTCGACCGCGCCGAGGCGGCCTTTCGCGCACTGATGGGCACGCCGTTCGAGACCGAGGCCCGGCTGGCACTGCTGTCGCTGGCCGAGCGCTCGCGCGACTGGCATGCGGCGGCCGACGTGGCTGCCCAGCTGGAGAAGAGCGGTACCGGCTCGTTCAGCCACCGGCTGGCCCATTACCAGTGCGAATTGGCGCTGGAGGCCGATGCCCGCGGTGACGCCGCCACTGCGACGGCCCTGCTCGACAAGGCGCAGGCGCTGGCGCCGCAGGCAGCGCGCCCGGCGGTGCAGCGTGCCCAGCGCCTGGCCAAGGCCGGCGACCATGCGGCCGCGCTGGTGGTGTGGGACGGCCTGCGCCAGCGCAACCCCGAGGCCTTCGGCCGCCTGGCCGGCGACTATGCCGCCTGCGCGCAGGCCGCCGGCCAGGCCACTGCAGCGCGCGAGGCCCTGGCCGTGCTGTTCAAACAAGCGCCCAGCATCGACCTGCTGCGCGCGCTGGCTGCGCTGGACGGCAGCCGCCCCGGCGCGTCGCCCTGGCTGATGGACCTGCTGCGCGACCAGCCCAGCCTGTCGGCCGCACTGGAACTGCTGGACACCCCGCGTGCCGACTGGCCCGACAGCGCGCGCCAGAGCGTGCGCGACGCGGTGGCCCGCGCCGCCCGCGCCGGCCAGCGCTACCGCTGCGCAGCCTGCGGCTTCGAGGCGCAGCGCCATTTCTGGCAATGCCCAGGCTGTCTGGGCTGGGACACCTTCCCGCCGCGCCACATCGAGGAAGATTGAGCATGCTGCAGAACCGGGCCGGCCTGACCGCCGCAGTGCGGATGGCCCACGCCAGATGGAGCGCGAGTCGGACTGGCAGATTCGGTCTACACCCCTGTGTAAGCCGACTACTTCAAGTTTCTGCCGG
Organism: Burkholderiales bacterium; assembly: GCA_038246615.1. Taxonomy (GTDB): domain Bacteria; phylum Pseudomonadota; class Gammaproteobacteria; order Burkholderiales; family Burkholderiaceae_C; genus Pseudaquabacterium. Next base: position 2,558 of record JBBRVT010000314.1, on the reverse strand, counting down.
CCATCCACAACTGGGACACTGACAGTGAGCGCATCAAGAACGGCGTGAAGGTACCTGGGCTTGCCAGAGAGCTCCGACTGCGCCAGCAACATCAACCCGGCGCGGTTGACATAGAGCGGCTGCGCACCAGGGCGGCAGCCGACGAAGCCCATATCGGAGCCACCTGAGCATGATCCCCTACGGCCGCCAGCACATCACCGCCAACGACGAGGCAGCGGTGCTCGCTGCGCTGCGCAGCGACTGGATCACCCAGGGCCCGGCGATCCCGCGCTTCGAGCAGGCACTGGCCGAGCGCGTGGGCGCGGCGCACGGCGTGGCGGTGAGCAATGCCACGGCCGGCCTGCACATTGCCTGCCTGGCGCTCGACCTGGGCCCCGGCGACCGGCTCTGGACCAGCCCCAATACCTTCGTGGCGTCGGCCAACTGCGCGCTGTATTGCGGCGCCTCGGTCGATTTCGTCGACATCGATGCGCTGTCGCTCAACATGAGCGTGCAGGCGCTCAGCGCCAAGCTGGAACTGGCCGCACGCAACGGCACGCTGCCCAAGGTGGTGGTGCCGGTGCACTTTGCCGGCCAGAGCTGCGACATGCAGGCCATCCACGGGCTCGGCCAGCGCTACGGCTTTCGCATCATCGAGGACGCCTCGCATGCGGTGGGCGGCAGCTACCTCGGCCAGCCGGTGGGCAACGGCCGCTTCAGCGACCTCACCGTGTTCAGCTTCCACCCGGTGAAGATCATCACCACCGCCGAAGGCGGCATGGTGATGACCAACGACGCCGCGCTGGCCGCCCGGCTGGAACGTCTGCGCAGCCATGGCATCACCCGCGATGCCGCACTGATGGAAAGCGAGCCCGAAGGGCCGTGGGTCTACCAGCAGATCGAACTGGGCCTGAACTACCGCCTGACCGACTTGCAGGCGGCGCTGGGCTCTTCGCAGCTGGCGCAACTGGAAGGATCGGTGGCCAGGCGCCACCAGATCGCCGGGCGCTACGACGCCGAGCTGGCCAGCCTGCCGGTGGCCACGCCCTCGCAGAGCCCGCACGCACACTCGGCGTTGCATCTGTACCCGATCCAGGTCGACCCGGCGCGCAGCCCGCTCAGCCGCCGCCAGCTGTTCGACGGTCTGCGCGCGGCCGGCGTCGGCGTGAACGTGCACTACATCCCGGTGCACACCCAGCCGCACTACCGGCGCCTGGGCTTTGCGCCGGGGCAGTTTCCGGCGGCAGAGGCCTATTACGCCGGCGCCATCTCGCTGCCGATGTTCGCCACGCTGACCAACGCGCAGCAGGGCACGGTGATCGCCGCGCTGCGGCAGTTGCTGGGCTGAACCGGGACATTGCATGCGCCTGGCCGTGATCCCCGCGCGCGGCGGCAGCAAGCGCATCCCGCGCAAGAACATCCGGTCCTTCGGCGGCCGCCCGATGATCGCCTGGTCGATCGACGCCGCGCTGCGCAGCGGCTGCTTCGACCGGGTGGTGGTGTCCACCGACGATGACGAGATCGCCGACGTGGCACGCCGTGAAGGCGCCAGCGTGCCGTTCATGCGCCCGGCCGCGCTGTCGGACGACCACACCGGCACCATCCCGGTGCTGGCGCATGCGGTGCAGTGGCATCTGGATCATCTGGGCGCCAGCCTGGCACCGCAGCAGGTGTGCTGCCTGTATGCCACCGCGCCATTCGTGCAGCCGGCCGACCTGCAGCGCGGGCTGGCGCTGCTGGAATCAACCGGCGCGCAGTACGCGTTCTCGGTCACCAGCTATGCCTTTCCGATCCAGCGCGCCGTCCGCCTGACACCCGAGGGACGTGTGGCGATGTTCGACCCGGCCCAATTCAACACCCGCAGCCAGGACCTGGAAGAAGCCTTCCATGATGCCGGCCAGTTCTACTGGGGCCGCGCCAGCGCCTGGCTGCAGGGCCTGCGCATCTTCTCGCCCGATGCGGTGCCGGTGCAGTTGCCGCGCCACCGGGTGCAGGACATCGACACGCCAGAGGACTGGACCCGTGCGGAATGGCTGTGGCGGGCGATGCAGCCGGGCGCCGGCGCCGGATGACGCCGGTGCGGGTTGCCGTGCGGGTGGCCGTGCGGGTAGACGCCAGCCGCACGCTGGGCAGCGGCCATGTGATGCGCTGCCTCGCATTGGCCGCAGTGCTGCGCAAGCGGGGAGTGGCGTTGCACTTTTTCTGCGCTGACTTGCCGGGCCACCCGGGCGACCGGGTGCAGTCCCAGGGCCATGGCCTCACGCTGCTGCCCGCAGGGCTGGATGCGGGCCAAGACGCCGAGGCCAGCCTGGCTGCATTGCATGCCGCCAGCGACGGAACACGGTTTGACTGGCTGCTGGTCGACCATTACGCGCTGGGTGCTGCCTGGCAGCGGCAGCTGCGCCCGGCCTGCACCCGCCTGGCGGTGGTCGACGACCTGGCCGACCGGCCGCATGCCGCCGACCTGCTTCTCGACCAGAACCTGGGCCGCCAGCCGGGCGACTACGCCGCGCTGCTGCCGGCGGCAGTGGTCCGCCTGACCGGCCCGGCCTTTGCCCTGCTGCGGCCCGAGTTCGCCG
>JBBRVT010000313.1:0-5657 GCA_038246615.1 Burkholderiales bacterium | reverse complement strand
GATTTCTCGCTGTGGAACGGGCACAAGCCCATCAGGTTGACGCCGCCGCGCTTGAGCTCGACATGGCGGCCCACCACCTCGACGACGTCGACGCGGGTCAGCAGGTCCTGGATGAAGCCTGAAGGGAGCATCGGCCGAGTCTAGCGAGTCGGGCCCGGCGGCCCGGGCCCGCGGGGAGCCTGGGCACGTCAGCTTCCGGCCTGTCCCTGTGGCGGCGCCTGTGGCGGCGCCAGCTCGTCGACCAGCTGGCCGATGCCGTCGGCGGACAAGGCGCCCGCCACGCCGGCTGCCGTGGCCAGCGCGAACAGGCCCTTCCACTGCCGCACCCAGGGCAGCACAGCCTCGGCGGGCATCGGTGCGGCGATGCCCATGCCCTGGCCCACCTCGCAGCCCAGGTCCAGCAGCATGCGGGCCTGGGCGGCGGTCTCGACGCCCTCGGCCACCACCTGGCAGTCGAAGGTGCGCGACAGGTGGATCAGGTTCTCGACGATGGCGCGGTCCTGCGCATCGACCAGCATGTTGTGGACGAAGCTGCGGTCGATCTTGAGCACCTGCACCGGCAGGCGCTTCAGGTAGTTGAGGGTGGAGTAGCCGGTGCCGAAGTCGTCCAGCGCCCAGCGCACGCCCAGGCGGGCGCAGCGCTCGAGCACCGCGCTGGTGAAGCCGATGTCGGTGAAGGCGGCGGTCTCCAGCACTTCCAGCTCCAGCCGCGGGCCCAGCGGGCGCGGGTGGCGGGCCAGCAGTTCGCCCAGGCGCTGGGCGAAATCGGGCTCCTGCAGGTGGCGCGCGGTGATGTTGACGCTGACCGAGAGATCCAGCCCGGCGTCCTGCCAGGCCTCCAGCTGGTCGAGCGCGCGCGCCAGCACATGGTCGCCGACACGCGCCGACAGGCCGGTGTGCTCGATCAGCGGCAGGAAGTGGGCCGGCGGCACGACGCCCTTGTCGGGGTGGTTCCAGCGCAGCAGGGCTTCGACGCCCAGCACCACGCCGCGCCGCAGGTCGACCTTGGGCTGGTAATACAGCGTCAGCTCCTGGCGGTCCAGCGCGTCCTGCACCCGGCCGATGGCGGTGATGCGCTCTTCGGTGCGGCGGCTGTGCTCCGGGTCGAAGAACAGGAAGCCGTTGCGCCCGCTCTGCTTGACGCCGTACATCGCATGGTCGGCGTGGCGCAGCAGGGTGTCGGCATCGCTGGCATCCAGCGGATAGACGGTGGCGCCCACGCTGGCGGTCACTGTCTCGGGCGCGGTGCCGGGGCGCACCACCACCGGCTCGGCCACCACCCGCAGCACCCGTTCCACCGCCGACCGGGCTTCGTCGACCGTGCCGGCGCGCAGCAGCAGCACGAACTCATCGCCGCCCAACCGCGCTGCGGCGTCAGACCACACGGTTCCGCGCACCCGCAGGGCACTGCGCAGGCGCTTGGCCAGCTCGGCCAGGAACAGGTCGCCAGTCGCATGGCCATGGCGCTCGTTGATGGCCTTGAAATGGTCCAGATCGAGATAGCACACCGCCAGCAGGTAGCCGTCGCGGTCGGTCGCGGCCATGGCTTCGGCCAGCAGCTGGTTCAGGCGGTTGCGGTTGGGCAGCCGGGTCAGTTCGTCGAAGTAGGTCTGGCGCTCCAGTTGCTCGCGCTGCAGGCGCTGCTCGGTCACGTCGCTCACCACCAGCACGTGGTGGCGCAGTGCGCCGTCGGGCCCGTGCACCGTGCTGACGGTGATGTGCAACGCGCAGGGGTCGCCGTTGCGGCGGCGTTCCACCACCTCGCCCACCCAGTTGCCCCGGCTGCGCAAGGCGGCGAACAGGCTGGCCTGCTGCGGCCGGTGCAGGCCGTCGGCCGGGCCCGGGCGCAGCAAGGCCGGCACGCTGCCGACCAGCTCGTCGCGCGGGATGCCGACGATGCGGCAGTAGCTGGGGTTGGCATCGAGCACACGCAGGTCGGCATCGGTCACCACCAGGCCATCGTGCAGGTGCATGAACACGCTGGACGAGAGCTGCTGGCGTTCGGCGGCGTCATGGCGGTCACCCACATCGGCCAGCGACGCCACCACCCGCAGCGGCCTGCCGTGGTCGTCGCACTCGGCCACGCTCAGGTGCAGATCGAACCAGTGCCAGCCGGTGCCTCGGCGCAGCCGCACTTCACGCTGCAGACCCGGGCCGGCCGGGGCGGCCTGCGGCGCCAGCATGGCGTCCAGCGCTGCGCGGTCGTCGGCATGCACCTGGTCGAGCCAGTGCGCCAGGCTGCGCCCCTGGGTGCCGTGCGGGTCGTCCATCAACACGCGCCAGCGGGCCGAGGTGAAGCTCTCGCCGGTGCGCAGGTTCCAGTCGGCCACGCCCAGGTCGGAGCCGGCCAGCGCCAGTTGCCAGCGCTCGTCCAGCTGCACCAGTTCACCGGCCAGCGCATGGGCCACCAGCATCAGCCCGGCCATGGCGCCCCAGGTGGCCCACAGCAGCAGCTGGCCGTTGCCCGGCTGCAGCCGGTCGAGCTGAGCGAAGGGGCCGAGCCCGGCCACGGTGGCGGCCACCATTGCCAGCGAGGCCACCAGCACCGCAGCCGATGCGGTGGCCAGCCCGGCGCGCATCGCCACGGCGCACAGCAGCACCGGCATGGCCAGCAGCAGCCCCAGCGCGCCCAGGCCCAGCCAGGGCGTGGTGACGATGCTGGCCGCCAGCAACACGAAGGCGCCGGCCAGCAAGCCCAGGCTGAGATGGCGCCGCTGCGCCGCCACGGCATTGGCCAGGCTGCGCCGGCTGAGCGTGAGCAGCGGCACGCCGGCCACCAGCAGGCCCAGGGTGTTGCCGGCCCACCATTGCAGCACCGCCATGGGCCAGGTCGGCGCTGCGATGCGCCCGGTGGCCGCCAACCAGCTGGCGCCGTTGAGCGCGGTGAAGGCGGTGGCGCCCAGACCGCCGGCGAACAGCAGCAGCCACAGGTCACGCCGACGGGTGAGCCGCGGGTTGAAACCGGCACGCAGCAGCCAGTGCGACGCCGCCCAGGGGCCGCCGACATTGCCCAGCGCGATGCCCACGGCCAACCCCAGCGGCGCACCCACCGACAACTGCACCAGCACCGCGCCGACGAACAGCGCCGGCACGGCGCCCGGCCCCCAGCGCACCAACACCGCCAGCGCGCCGCCGAGCGCCGGCCAGAACACGCTGACGAAGGGCGACGGGTTGTCCAGCGCCAGGCCCAGGCGGCCGGCGCCGAAATAGGCACAAGCCACCAGCAGCGACCGCCACCACCAGGGGTTCATCCGGGGTGACCGCCAGCGCGGGCTGGTTGCAGGACAGGGCGGCGCGGTGGCATCGGCAGTCGGGTGGGCGTAGTGCGGGTGGGCGTGGTGCGGGTGGGCGCAGGGTGTCCGATGCTAGCGGCTGCGTGGCGCCATCTGCCCCCCCAAGCACGGCCACCATGTGCAGGTCTCGGCCGCAAAAAAGCCCGGCAGGGGCCGGGCTTCGGTGCTGCATGGATGGCGCCTGGGCAGCGCCCGGGATGCTTCAGATCGTGAAATCCTCGATCTTGGCGCCGGCGGCCAGTGCGGCCTTCAGCCAGTTAGGCTGCAGGCCGCGGCCGGTCCAGGTATCGCCGGTGGCGGCATTGCGGTACTTGGCGGCGACCTTGCCGGCGGGTTTGGCAACACCGGCCGCGCGCACCGTGGTGGCCTTGCCGGCAATATCGGCGGCGGTCAGGCCAAACTCAGCCATCATGGCGCGCACTTTGGCGACGGCGCCGATGTGCGCGTCACGCTGCACGTCGGCGATCTTCTTCTCGATTTCAGCGCGCTGCGCCAGCAGGTCTTGCAGTGAGGACATATTCAGCTCCGGTGGAATGGACGACGGCGCTAGTATATCCGCAGAATTTGATCAAGTGCCGGCTGTTGACACCAAGGTTTCATGCGGCGGGTGGCACATAACCCATGGGCTGGTCTGCGCCTTCGCCGAAGAAGAACTGCTCCATCTGCCGCGCCAGGTATTGCCGGGCACGCTGGTCGGCCAGATTCAGGCGGTTTTCATTGACCAGCATGGTCTGGTGCTTGAGCCACAGCGCCCACGCTTCCTTGCTGACACCGGCGTAAATGCGCTTGCCCAGTTCACCTGGGTAGGGCGCGAAGTCGAGGCCGTCGGCTTCCTTCTTCAGATGGACACATTGAACGGTACGGGCCATGGGGTCTCCTGCGGCGGGTTTCGGTGGATTCAGAGTTTCTTCACCAGAACCTGCGAGCGCCGGTCCCAGTTGTACTTGCGTTTGCGCGCCTCGGGCAGCCAGTCGGGGTCGACCTGGGCGAAGCCGCGTTTGATGAACCAGTGCATGGTGCGGGTGGTCAGCACGAAGATGCTGTCCAGCCCCAGCGCCTTGGCACGCTGCTCGATGCGCTTGAGGATGCGCTCGCCGTCGCCCTGGCCCTGCACCTGGGGCAGGATCGTCAGTGCGGCCATCTCGCCGGTGCGTGCCTCGGGGTAGGGGTAGAGCGCCGCACAGCCGAAGATCACGCCGTCGTGGGCGATGATGGTGTAGTTGGCGACATCGCGTTCGATCTCGGTGCGCTCGCGCCGCACCAGGGTGCCATCGCGTTCGAACGGTTCGATCAACTGGATGATGCCGCCGACGTCGTCGGCGGTGGCCTCGTGCAGGGATTCGAGTTTCTCGTCGACCACCATGGTGCCGATGCCGTCGTGGGTGAAAACCTCCTGCAGTATCGCGCCGTCGACGCTGAAGGGCAGGATGTGCGAGCGCTCGACCCCCGCTTCGCAGGCCTTCACACAATGTTGCAGATAAAACGCGGTGTCGGTCGGCTGCGCCGGCGGTGGCAGTTGTGACAACAGGCGTCTGGCCTCGGCCAGCGACAGTTCGGTGTCGATCGGGCTGTCGGGGTCGCCGCGGTCCTCGGCGATGCCGGGAATCTCGGTCATGAACAGCAGCTTGTCGGCCTGCAAGGAGATGGCGGTGGCGGTGGCCACGTCTTCCATCGTCAGATTGAAGGCCTCGCCGGTGGGCGAGAAGCCGAACGGGCTGAGCAACACCAGCGCGCCGATGTCGATGGCACGGCGGATGGTCGGGCCGTCGACCCGGCGCACCACGCCGGAATGCATGAAATCGACGCCGTCGACAATGCCGACCGGCCGCGCGGTGAGGAAATTGCCCGACACCACGCGCACCGTGGCGTTGGCCATCGGGGTATTGGGCAGGCCCTGGGAAAACGCCGCTTCGATCTCGAAGCGCAATTGTCCGGCGGCTTCCTGCGCGCAGTCGAGTGTCACCGCGTCGGTGATGCGCAAGCCCTGGCTGTAGCGGCTGGCATGGCCTTTGGCGGCGAGTTGTTCATTCACCTGCGGGCGAAAACCGTGCACCAGCACCAGCTTGATGCCCATGGCATGCAGGATGGCCAGGTCTTGCACGAAATTGTTGAGCTTGCCCGCCGCGACCGCCTCGCCCGCCAGGCCCACCACGAAGGTTTTGCCGCGGTAGGCGTGGATGTACGGCGCCACGGCGCGGAACCACGGGATGAAGGTGTGCGGAAAGACCAGGCTCATGGTGGCAGCGCGTTGTGCGCCGGATTGTGCCGCAGGGCCCGTGCGGCCCCGCCCCGTCAACCGTGCAGCACCACCAGCAGTGCGGTGGCCGGTGCCGGGCCGGGGTTGCGGATGGCGTGCGCCTGGTC
>JBBRVT010000312.1:0-5668 GCA_038246615.1 Burkholderiales bacterium | reverse complement strand
TGGCCGCAGTGATGGCCGAGATCAACGCGCTCGATGCGCGCCACCCGGTGCAGGCGCTGTCCGCCGGCCAGGTGATGCCGCTGGCGTGATGCGTCAGGGGCTGACAATTTTTGTCAGCTGGTTCGGGTGGCAAGTGACACAACGCGGCAGGCGGCACCACGGCGGCGTGACAAAAGGCATGGATCGCGACCGCCAAGCCCCGTTTCAGGCCTGGCACGCGCTGTGCAAATCACTGTGTGTTCCTCCCCCACCACCCTGTTCCTTTCTGTCCTGGAGATCCCACCATGAAGCGCATCCAAAAAGGTTTCACCCTCATCGAACTGATGATCGTCGTCGCGATCATCGGCATCCTGGCCGCCGTGGCCCTGCCGGCGTACCAGTCGTACATGAAGAAAGCGGCGTACACCGAAGTGATCGCCGGCGGCGGCAACCACAAGAAGGGCGTCGAGATCTGCTTCAGCATGAACAACGCGCTGACCAACTGCACCGCCGGGACCGACCCGGTGCCTGCCGCCGTGTCCGGCGTGACCGCTGGCGCCCTGAATGCGATCGGTGTCACAGCCGGCGTGATCACGCTGACCCCGAACGCCTTCAAGGGCATCCTTGCCGCCGACACCTGTGTCATGACGCCAACCTCTGCCAACGACCGCCTGACCTGGGCTTACAGTGGTGCCTGCGTGACCAACAACTACGTGAAGAACTGATCGCCAGCGGTCCTCCTGGCATCCGGCCCCACCCAGGGGCCACGCGCAAAACGCCCACCTCGGTGGGCGTTTTGCATTGGCGATCGGTTCTTGCTGAAATGGGCGGCGGGGCGGGGCCGGGTATGCAGGCCGCGCCAACCACCCGGCAACCGTGCCGGTGTCACGGCCCCAAGCCAGGGCGCCGCCGCAGACAGACCGGGGAAATCTGCCAGTGACTGGCCATTGGCGCCGCAGCACTTCGCCACACGCGGCGCCTTTGGCGTCGAGGGTTTGGAAATCCACCGATCGATGCGCATCATCCAGCGATGCGGTTCAGCTTCAGCGCTGCCAAGCAAGCGAGCAACCTGAAGAAGCACGGGTTCGACCTGGCTGACGCACGGCCGGTGATGGAGCCGGGGCAGACCGTGCTTTCCAGGATTGCCGTTTCGGGGATCGGCGATTCGTTGACGGCGAAGAGCGATTTCTGACGCTGGGGCCGCTGGGCAAACCCCGGTCGTGGTCGCGACGGCGGAGACCGGGGACCACATCCGCATCATGTCGATGCGCAAGACAGCCCGGCATGCGCAAGCCCTCCAACGTGAACCGTGAAACCAAGCGCCGAACCCGCTGATGACGTGCCGGTGCGCCGCGCCGACCCGGCTGCGGGCCAGCTGATGCCGCAGCAGCGCAACGCGAACGGCGCGCTATTGCCCAACTGGCAGCGCGTGAAGCTTTTTCCAGACGGCGCGGTGGTTGACCACTTCCGCGCCCTGGCCGGCGCCTGCGGCGACCAGACCTTGATCAACGGCGCGCCGAAGCAGGCGATGCAGGCCGAATCCATCGAGGCGGTGGTGCGCCAGGCGATCCGGGAAGAATTGCGCTGCGGTTGAGCGCCGGTGCGCCCCGACCGGCGCACACCCTGATCCGCCCTGGCCGACGCACACCCCGATGCGCCTACAGCCGACCGGACTTCACCAACTCACCCACGGCATCGCTCAGGCGCGTCTGCCAGCCGGGGCCGCTGGCGCGCAAGGCAATCAGCACATCGCGGTCCAGGCGTATGGCCACCTGCTCCTTGGTGCCCGACCCTGCCGGCCGCCCGCGACCGCGCCGCTGTTGCGCTGCCGCCGCCAGCTCGGCCGTGCTGGCAGGGCGGTCATCGGCGTCGTTGCCGTCCCAGACGAAGTCCTGCCCAGGCGGCACGGCCCGCACCGCAGCCAGCACGGCTTCACGTTTCAGGGCATTCGTTTTCAAGCCAGCCATCGTAGGCACCCCTTTCGTCACTGCTCGCTCGGCGAAAGCTGATCACGCGCGCCGCGCCGTCGCGCTCGGTGTGCACCACCGTCAGCACCGCCAGAAAGCCCAGCGCGTAGGAGATTGAAAGACCCGATCCTCAGCGCCGCGCTGCGACGTGACGTCCAGCCGGTAACGTGAGTTCAGCACTCACCGGCATCGGCGAAATCCAGGCCATGCCTCTGCAGATTGATCTGGCGCTTGGCTTCGTCCCAGGTCAGCTGCCTCCCCATCCGAATAATTGTAGATGCGTTTATCGTGGAGGCCCGTGATGTGGTGCCGATGCGTTCTTCACTGACTCAAGGCTTCACAGATGCGGCAACCTCACTTCGATCCGAGGTGGCGATTGATCTCGGTCTCGACTTGGCACCGTGGCAAGGGGCCGATTTCGACCACAGCGCCGCAGCCGCCCACGGCCCGCTGCGCGCGGCGCTGGACGCGGCCGGTCCACCCATCGGGCCCGCTCGACAGCCAGATTGCCGCCCATGCGCTGGCACTGGGGGTCACCTTGGTCAGCAACAACATCCGCGACTTCGCCCGCGTGCCGGGCCTGCGGCTGGCGAACTGGGCCGGCGCGTAGCGGCCGCCCAACCGCCGCCCAACCGCTGCCCGACCGCCGCCCAACCGCCGCCCAATCGCCGCCCAACCGCCGCGCGGTCGACCCGCCTGACCCACCGCCACCTGTGGTGTACTGCGCGCGCCCTGACGCTGGGGGCGCCGCCGCACAACCGCCTGATGTCCACCACCCATGCCCCGGCGCCCGCCGCACCTGACAGCCGCCTGCCCGCCGATGCACTGCTACTGGCAGTTGCGCTGCTGGCGGCCACGGTGCCCACGCTGCTGGCCTTGCACCAGCCACCATCGGCCACGCTGCTGAACCAGTGCCTGGCGGTGGCGCTGTGGGGCGGGGTGGTGGCGGCACTGGCGCCGCGCCTGGCGCCCACGCGCGGCAGCCTGCCGCTGCTGGCGGCGCTGGCGCTGCTGGGGCTGGCGGCGGCGGGTTCGTCGCTGTGGGGGCTGCTGCCGCGCTCGCTGGCGCTGCAGGCGCTGGGGCTGCTGGCCGGCGCGGCGCTGCTGCTGCTGGCCGGGGCCGGCGCCACGCGTGCTGGCGCCGGCCTGCCGGCCTTCACCGCGCTGGCCTGGGCGCTGCTGTGCGCTGGCGTGCTGGGCTGCGCGGTGGCGCTGGTGCAGGTGTTCGCGCCGGGCTGGGCCGACGGCAGCTGGGTCGCCCAGTCCAGCCTGGCCGGCCGCGCGGTGGGCAACCTGCGCCAGCCCAACCACCTGTGCAGCCTGCTGCTGTGGGCGCTGGTGGCCGCCGTGGCGCTGCATGCGCTGCGCCGCCTGCCCGGCTGGCTGCTGGCGGTGCTGCTGCCGGTGCTGGTGCTGTGCGTGGAGCTGACTGCCTCGCGCACCGGCGCGGCCGGGCTGGCGCTGCTGCTGCTGTGGGGCCTGGTCGACCGGCGCCTGCCGCGCAGCGCCCGCCTGGCGCTGCTGGCCGCGCCGCTGCTGTACCTGCTGGCCTGGGGCCTGATGGCCTGGTGGGGCGATGTCAGCCAGCAGGCGCTGGGCGCCAGCGCCCGGCTGGCCGCCGACGGCGGCCTGGGCGAGGGCAGCCCCAACGCCCGGCCCAACATCTGGCGCAACGCGCTGCTGCTGATCGCCGCCAACCCCTGGACGGGCACCGGCTTCGGCGAGTTCAACCTGGCCTGGTCGATGACGCCCTTCGTCGACCGGCCCACCGCCTTCTTCGACCACAGCCACAACCTGCCGCTGCAGCTGATGGTGGAGCTGGGCCTGCCGCTGGCGCTGGTGGTGCTGACGCTGCTGGCGCTGGCGCTGTGGCAGGCGTGGCGGCGCGCGGCGCTGGCGGTGGACGGCGACACCGCTGCCAGCAGCCGCGCCGCACTGGTGCTGGTGTTGCTGATCGGCCTGCACAGCCTGGTCGAGTACCCGCTGTGGTACGCCTACTTTCTGCTGCCCACGGCGCTGGCCTGGGGCCTGGTGCTGGGGCTGCCGGCAGCTGCGCAAGCTGCCCCGCCGCGCAAAGCTGCGCCCGCCAAGTCCCCCGCCGGTCTGGCGGCCGGCTTGCTGATGGTGGCCGGCGGCCTGCTGGCGGCGCTGGACTACCAGCGCGTGGTGGTCATCTACGCGCCTGCCGACGGCAGCGGCTCGCTGGCCTCGCGCATCGCCCGCGGCCAGTTGAGCCCGCTGTTCGCCCACCACGCCGACTATGCCGCCGCCACCAACGAGGTGCCGCCTGCCAGCCGCGCGCTGGGCCTGGCGCGCGCCACCCATGCGCTGCTCGACACCCGGCTGATGCTGGCCTGGGCGCGCCAGCTGGCCGATGCCGGCCACGTCGATGAAGCGCGCTGGGTGGCGCAGCGCCTGCGTGACTTCCGCAACCCGGATGCCGCCGAGTTCTTCGCGCCCTGCACGGCTGGTGGGGATGGTGCGGTTGGTGCGGTCGGTGCGGTTGGTGCAGAGCGCCCGCCGGGCGCCGCGCCGGCCGGCCTGCCGTTCCAGTGCCAGCCGCCGCAGCGCCCGCACAGCTGGCGCGATCTGGCCGCCCTGCCGCCGCTGTTGCCACCGCTGCCGGCGCCGCTGTTGCCGCCCTCGCCCCCGCCGCTGGCAGCAGTTGCTCAGCCCGGCGCGCCGGCACCGTCCGCCGCGTCCGCCACCCAGTGACCCGACTTGCCGCCCTGCTTTTCCAGCAGGCGCACATCGGTCATCACCATGCCTCTGTCAGCCGCCTTGCACATGTCGTAGATGGTCAGCAGGCCCACCTGCACGGCGGTCAGGGCCTCCATCTCCACGCCGGTCTTGCCCACGGTCTCGGCCTGCACCTGGATGTGCACCGCGCTGGCGGCGGCATCGATTTCGAAGCTGACCGCCACCCGGGTCAGCGGCAGCGGATGGCACAGCGGGATCAGCTCGGCGGTGCGCTTGGCGGCCTGGATCGCGGCGATGCGGGCGATGCCGATGACGTCGCCCTTCTTCGCCGTGCCGCCGGCGATCAGCGCCAGCGTGGCAGGCAACATGCGGATGCTGCCCGTCGCGCGGGCGAGGCGGTGCGTCTCGGCCTTGCCCGCCACGTCCACCATGTGGGCCTGGCCATGGTGGTCGAAGTGCGTCAGCGGGGCGGCAGTGGGTTCGGTCATGGCAGGCGAAACATGCGGGCAACGGGGCGGTGGGATGATAGGCGACACTTCCGGACCCGCCTTGCTGCCCCACCGCCGCCCGACCCCCAGCGCCGAACAGCAGCCGCCGCTCCAGCGTCGGCTCCGGCCTCGGGACGGGCCTCGGCGGTGGACTTGGCACTGGCCTTGGCACTGCCCATGTCAACGACGCCTGCTGTGCGCCGCGCTGGCCGGGCTGCTGACAGCCGGCAGCCTGGCGCCGCTGCAGGCCCAGGGCCTGCCGCCCACGCCGGTGCGCCTGCCGGCGCTGGGTGAGTCGGCGTCCGACGAGTTCAACCTGCACCAGGAAAAGCGCATCGGCGAGCAGATCATGCGCGAGGTCCGCCGCGACCCGGCCTACCTGGACGACCCGCAACTGCTGGATTACCTGCACAGCCTGTGGGCGCCGCTGGTGCAGACCGCCCGCCAGCATGGCGACATCGACAGCGACACCGAGCGGCTGTTCCCTTATGAAAGCTTCCTGGTGCGCGACCGCGCGGTGAATGCCTTCGCGCT
>JBBRVT010000311.1:0-5684 GCA_038246615.1 Burkholderiales bacterium | reverse complement strand
GATGGACAAGGTCGGCAAAGAAGGCGTGATCACCGTGGAAGACGGCAAGTCGCTGGAGTCCGAGCTGGACGTGGTTGAAGGCATGCAGTTCGACCGCGGCTACCTGAGCCCTTACTTCATCAACAACCCAGAGAAGCAAGCCGCCCTGCTGGACAACCCTTTCGTGCTGCTGTACGACAAGAAAGTCTCCAACATCCGTGACCTGCTGCCCGTGCTGGAACAGGTTGCCAAGGCAGGACGCCCGCTGCTGATCATTGCCGAGGACGTCGAAGGCGAAGCCCTGGCCACCCTGGTGGTGAACACTATCCGCGGCATCCTGAAAGTGGTGGCAGTGAAGGCTCCTGGCTTCGGCGACCGCCGCAAAGCCATGCTGGAAGACATCGCCATCCTGACCGGCGGCAAGGTCATCGCCGAGGAAGTGGGTCTGACGCTGGAGAAGGTCACGCTGGCCGACCTGGGCCAGGCCAAGCGCGTCGAAGTGGGCAAGGAAAACACCACCATCATCGACGGCAACGGCGCTGCCGCCGACATCGAGGCGCGTGTCAAGCAGATCCGCGTGCAGATCGAGGAAGCCACCAGCGACTACGACCGCGAGAAGCTGCAAGAGCGCGTGGCCAAGCTGGCCGGTGGCGTCGCCGTCATCAAGGTCGGTGCTGCCACCGAAGTCGAGATGAAGGAAAAGAAGGCCCGCGTCGAAGACGCCCTGCACGCCACCCGCGCTGCAGTGGAAGAAGGCATCGTCGCCGGTGGTGGCGTGGCCCTGCTGCGCGCCCGCCAGTCCGCTGGCACCATCAAGGGTGACAACAGCGACCAGGACGCCGGCATCAAGATCGTGCTGCGCGCTGTCGAGCAGCCGCTGCGCGAGATCGTGGCCAATGCCGGTGGCGAGCCCAGCGTGGTGATCAACAAGGTGCTGGAAGGCACCGGCACCTACGGCTTCAACGCCGCCAACGACACCTACGGCGACATGATCGAGATGGGCATCCTGGACCCGACCAAGGTGACCCGCACCGCGCTGCAGAACGCGGCCTCCGTGGCCAGCCTGATGCTGACCACCGAGTGCATGGTGGCCGAGGCTCCCAAGGATGAGTCCGGCGCCGGCGGCATGGGTGGCGGCATGGGTGGCATGGGCGGCATGGGCGGCATGGACATGTAAGGTTCACCCGGGGGCGGGCCTGCCTGCCCCCCGCAGCCCGCTGCACGGCACCGGCCAGTACGCCGGCCAGTACACCGGCGACTGCGCGGGCCAAAGTAAGGGCCACTACACGGGCCACCTTCGGGTGGCCCGTTTTCATTGGCGCAGCGCTTGCCGGAGGAACGGCCCCAGCGTGGCGCTTTTCCCGGCTTCGCCCGGGCCCGGGCCCGGACCGGCCATTGATAATCGACGCCATGCCCACCCGAGTGACGCTGCAGCACTTCATCGACGAGGAACTGCTGCGCGTGCCGATGACGCTGGACCTGGTCATCGATGCGGTGCAGCAGCGCTGGCGCGAGCGCCTGCCAGGCCAGAGCCGCGGCAGCGGCATCGACCCCGCCCGCGTGCTGCAGCAGCACCGCAGCCAGCTCAGTGCCCGGGCGCTGGCGGTGCTGCGCCACAGTGCCCAGGACGACCTGCGCGCGCTGCAGCCCGGCACCGCGCCGGCGGCCGGTGCCAGCACCGCCAAACCTGCAGGGCGCGCGGCCGGCCTGGCAGCCGTGCCCGCGCTGGCGCTGATCGACGAGGCCGACGTGGCGGTCGACATCGAGATCGCGCGCTGCACCCAGGGTGTCAAGCTGCAGGCCGAGGTGGTGCTGCGCGAGCTGCAGACCTACACCTCGTCGCTGGTGAACGACGCCAATGTCTCGCGCGACACCAACCCGTTCCGGCCCGAGCGCATGGTGCGCGCGCTCTGGGACGGTGTGCAGCAGCTGCCGATGAACCGCGCGCTGATGACCGCCTTCCTGCAGGATGCGGCGCAGCCGCTGGCCACCACCCTGCAGCGTGCCTACACCGCCGCCTGCCGCCGCCTGGAGGAGCAGGGCGTGGTGCCGGCCAGCTACCGCACCATCGTCAGCAGCGGCAGCTCCCCCTGGGGCCAGACCACGTCGCGCTACCGGGCGCCCGATGACCTGCACCTGCTGCGCAGCAGCATGCCGGTGTCGCTGGAAGGGCTGCCGTTGGCGCAGACTGCGCCAGCCTCCGCCCCCACTGCGGCCCCCACTGCGGCCCCCCCTGCGGCCCAGCCCCCCACCCAGCCTCACGCCGCCGGTGGCGTCACCGCTGCAGCTGCCGCCAACACCGCTGCGCCCGACCCGCAGCTCATCGAGTTGCTGGCGCGCCTGTTCGAGGCGATCCAGGGCGACCAGCAGCTGGCACCCGAGACGGTGGCGCTGATGCAGCGGCTGCAGCCCACGGCCCTGCGCGTGGCACTGCGCGACAACGCGCTGCTCGACCGCTACGACCACGCACTGTGGCGCTTCATGGACCAGCTGGCGCACGACATCGCCCTGTGCCCGCCGGCCCAGCGCATGCGCCTGCTCGGTCTGGGCCGCAACCTGGTCGACCACCTGGCCACTGCCGACCCGCGCGACGGCCATGGCTTCGCCTGGGCACTGGAACGGCTGCTGGCGGCGCAGCGCCATGGGCTGAACCAGGCCATCACCGCAGCCCAGCCGGTGATCGCCAAGCTCGAACGCATCGCCGCCGACCAGGCCTCGGCCACCACCGGCGCGATGCCGCTGGACATCGCCACCCTCGACACCGTGCCCGCCGCGCTGATGTCCGAGACGCCGGCCCAGGCCGCCGGCACGCTGGTGGCCACCGGCCTGCCGGCCGGCGCCACGCTGCGGGCCTATCTGCAGGGCGAGCGGCGCACGCTGGTGTCGCTGTGGCAGGACCGCCAGCATGACCTGGCCCTGCTGCGCGAGCCGGCCACCGAGCAGTTGTTCGCAGTGCGCCAGCGCGCCATCGCCCGGCTGCAGACCGAAGGGCTGGCCCACGCGTACAAGGTGCGGTCCCTGATTCGCCGCTCGGCCGAACAGGTGCTGCGTGCGCTCTAGGAGCGTGGGCAGCTGGCTGCTGGCAGCCGGCTGCCTGGCTGTGCCGGTGGCGGCCCAGGTGTCCGCCCAGATGCCGGCGCAGGTGTCGGCCCAGAGCCGGCCCCCGGCGCCTGCGGCATCGGCCGCGCTGGCGACCAGCCCCTTGCCGGCGCTGGGGCGCACGCGCGTGGGCCTGGTGCTGTCGGGCGGCGGTGCGCGCGGGCTGTCGCATGTGGGCGTGCTGAAGGTGCTGGAGCAGCTGCGCATTCCCATCGATGTCATCACCGGCACGTCGATGGGCGCGATCGTCGGCGGGCTGTATGCCAGCGGCATGCCGGCCGACGAACTGGAGCGCGCGCTGCGTGCGGTGCGCTGGAGCGAGGTGTTCACCAGCCGGGTGGCCCGCCAGCAGCTGTCGCAGCGCCGCAAGGAAGAAGATTTCGAGATCTCGCCGCTGCTGGAGCTGGGCTGGCGCAACGGTGAACTGCAGCTGCCGTTGAGTGCCGTTTCCAGCCGCGGGCTGGAATCGCTGTTGCGCCGCTACACCCTGCCGGTACGCGAGGTGCAGCGCTTCGACCAGCTGCCGATCCCGTTCCGCGCCGTGGCCACCGACATGGAGAGCGGCGCGGCGGTGGTGCTCGACAGCGGTGACCTGGCACTGGCGCTGCGCTCCAGCATGAGCGTGCCCGGCGTGTTCTCGCCCACCGAGGTGGGCGGGCGGGTGCTGGGCGACGGTGGTCTGGTCAACAACCTGCCGATCGACGTGGCCCGGGCGCTGGGCGCCGATGTGGTGATCGCGGTCAACATCGGCACGCCGCCCGGCGGGCGCGAGACGTT
Organism: Burkholderiales bacterium; assembly: GCA_038246615.1. Classification (GTDB taxonomy): domain Bacteria; phylum Pseudomonadota; class Gammaproteobacteria; order Burkholderiales; family Burkholderiaceae_C; genus Pseudaquabacterium. The sequence goes on along the minus strand of JBBRVT010000311.1, from coordinate 1,829 downwards.
GAACTCGGCGATCGGCCTGACGGCGCAGATGCTGAACCTGCTGACCGAACAGAACGTGCAGCGCAGCCTGGCCACGCTGCGCCCGGGCGATGTGCTGATTGCGCCGGCGTTGGGCCCGCTCGGCTCTGGCGACTTCGACCGGGCCGCCCGGTTATTCGAGCTGGGCGAAGCTGGCGCACGCGCGCGCAGCGACGAGCTGGCGCCATTGGCACTGGGCGCCGAGGCCTATGCGCAATGGCGCGCCGGCCGCCCGCAGCACGCCGGCGCCAGCATCCGCGTGGCCGCAGTGCGCATCGAAGGCTCGACCGTCACCAACCCCGAGCGTCTGTTGCGCATGCTGGAAAGCAAGCCCGGCGACCGCTTCGACCCGGCCCGCGCCGAGCGCGACACCGGCCGCCTGGCTGCCGGTGGTGACTACGCCCGCGCCGACTACCTGCTGGTGCCGGGTGCGCGGCCGGAAGACGGCGAGACCCTGGTGTTCGACCTGGAAGACAAATCCTGGGGCCCGAACTACCTGAACCTGGGCCTCGACCTCCACACCGATTTCACCGGCCGCAGCGCCTTCAACCTGAAGATCAGCCACAACAGCCACTGGCTCACGCCCAACGGCACCGAGTGGCGCAACCGGGTGCAGATCGGCGAGGTGCCGCGCATCTTCACCGAGCTCTACCACCCGCTGGCATGGACCGGCTCACGCGCCAATGACTGGTTCGTGGCCGGTTACGCCAGCCTGGAACGCCGCCGACTGGTGCTGTTTGACAGCGACACTGCCAAGGAACTGGCCGCAGCCCGGCGCACCACCGGCAGCCTGGGGCTGGACATCGGCCAGCCCTGGGGCGAGTTCGGCGAGTTGCGGCTGGGCTGGTCGCGGCTGACCCTGGGCACGCGGTTGCTGCTGTCCGTGCCGCTGGTCGTGCCCGTGGGCCGCGACCGCGCCAGCTGGACCGAGGACGCCTTGCGCGCCCGCGCCGTGGTCGACCAGCTGGATTTCGCCAACTTCCCGCAGTCGGGCTACCGCGCATCGGCCGAGGTCTGGCTGGGGCAGCGCAGCGGCGACCTGCGCGGCAGTTTCCACCGCATCGAAGCCGAAGCCACGGCCGCGAAGAGCTTCGGCCGCCACACACTGGAACTGCATGCCCTGGCGCAGACCGCCGAGCAGAGCGCTGCCAGCGGCGTGGCGCGCTACACCCTGGGCGGCTTCCAGCGCCTGTCGGGCTACCAGAATGGCCAGCTGGTGGGCAACCATGTGCTGCTGCTGCGCCTGGGCTGGACCCACCGCTTGAGCCAGGCCCCCACGCTCACCCGCGGCTTCTTCGTGGGTGGCACGCTGGAGGCCGGCAACGCCTGGACCGACCGGCGCGACATCACGCTGTCCGGCCTGCGCACCGGCATCAGCCTGTTCCTGGGTGCCGACACCGGCATCGGGCCGATGTACTTCGGCCTCACCTACGCGCCCAAGGGCCAGACCGGGCTGGCGCTGTCGATCGGCAGGCTCTAGCCGCGCCTGGCCGCGCCTGGCCGCGCCTGGCCGGCGCGTGGCCGCTTAGCCTGCCAACAGCCGGCGCAGGTGGCCGATCACCCAGTCGGGCTGCTCATGCACGATCCAGTGGCTGGCGTCGGGGTGGCGGTGGATCTGCACGCCGGGTACCCAGGCGTCCAGGCCGTCGAGCAGGCCGGGGCGCAGCGCATGGTCGGCCATGCCCCACAACACCGTGGTGGGCACCCGCACGTTGACCACGGAGTCAGGCAGCACCACCGCAGCCAGCGCCGGGTCGTCGGCGCCCTTGGGCGGGCGCAGCGGCGAGGCGCGGTACCAGTTCAAGGCCCCG
>JBBRVT010000310.1:0-5688 GCA_038246615.1 Burkholderiales bacterium | reverse complement strand
TCATCTCGGTCGACCGCAGCGCCTGGGCCACTGAAATCGCCCTGCACGGTGAGTTGTTCCAGCAACTGGCCAGTCGCCTGCCGGCGCAGCTGCTGGCGATCAAGGGCGAGTTCGAAGCGAAGCTGGCGGCCTGACCCTGCCAAGGGGCCGCCGGCCTGACCCTGCCAAGGGGCCGCCGGCCAGACCCTGCCAAGGGGCCGCCGGCCAGACCCTGCCAAGGGGCCGCCGGCCCCCTGGCCCCTACACTGCAGCCGCTGATTGGCACCCCAGGCGCTTCGCGCCGCCCCGCCGAGCGGGGTTTTGTGCATGGGGCGGCCCGGCGGACGCATGCGGCTGCAACTGTTTTCAGACCTCCATCTCGAATCCGAGGAATTCGACCCCCAGCCCCTGCCCGGCGCCGAGCTGCTGGTGCTGGCGGGCGACATCGACAGCGGCTGGGACGCGCTGGCGCGGTTTGCAGGCTGGCCGGTGCCGGTGCTGATGGTGGCCGGCAACCATGAGTTCGATGGCCGTGACCTGCGCCTCAGCTGGGACGACCTGCGCGGCTTTGCGGCCCGCCACGGCATCCGCCTGATCGAGCGCGAGAGCCTGGTGCTGACCAGTGCAGCCGGCCTGCGCGTGCGCTTCGTCGGCACGGTACGCTGGTCGGACTTCGACCTGTTCGGCCCGCCCGGGCGCGAGCGCGCCATGCGTGCTGCGGCCTATTTCCTGCAACTGATGGATGCCAGCCTGGACGGCGCGCCGCTGACGCCAGAACTGCTGCGCGACGAGTCGCTGGCCTGCCGAGCCTGGCTGGCCACCGAGCTGCAGCGGCCCAACCCCGGCGCCGCACCCGGCGGCTGGGACGCCACCGTGGCCATCACCCACTTTGCGCCCAGCCTGCGCAGTGCCGACCCGCGCTTCGGACAGCAGCCCGGCACCGCCAGCTTCTGCAATGCCGACGACGACCTGCTTGCGCTGGCCGACCTGTGGCTGCACGGCCACCTGCACTGCCGGCACGACTACACCGTGGCGCGCCCGGGGCGCCCGCCCACGCGGGTGGTCAGCCAGGCGATGGGCCTGGTCCGCAAGGGCGAGGCCGAGGGTTTCGACCCGATCAAGCCCATCGACCTGCCGCCCGCAGCTTGACTGCGGGCAAGGACGGGCCGGTCGGCGGTGCGACACTGGCGGCACCAGAACCAGCCCAGCCAGGAGCCCGGCCATGAAGATCCTCGTCCCCGTCGACGGCAGCCCATTCACCAAGCGCATGCTGGCCTACCTGGCCGCCCACGACGAATGGCTGGGTGACGCCCACCGCTACACGCTGCTGCATGTGACGCCGGCGGTGCCGCCGCGCGCAGCTGCGGTGGTGGACAAGACCGTGCTGCAGGAGCACTACGCCGCCGAGACCGAAAAGGTGTTCAAGTCCATCCGCAGCTTCTTCGTCAAGCAGAGTATCTACGCCGAGTACCTGGGCAAGGTGGGCCCGGCGGCCGACACCATCGCTGCGCTGGCCACCAAGGGCAAGTTCGACCTGGTGATGATGGGCTCGCACGGCCACGGCCTGCTGGGCAACCTGGTGCTGGGATCGGTCACCACCAAGGTGATGGCCCAGTGCGGCGTGCCGGTGCTGATCGTGCGCTGAGCTTGACCTGCACTTGCCCTGCGCTTGTGATGCGCGCGTGCTGCGCGCGTTCTGCGCGCGTGCTGATCAGCCGGCCGCCGGCCGGCCGGCCAGGCCGTCGAAGCAGGTGAGCATCACCCAGTCGACGATCTGCGCATCGGTGTGGTTGCCGCCGGCCTTCAGGAAGCCCAGCACCGGATCGCAGGCGCGCGCGAAGATGGTGTAGAGCACCGCCTCGGGCGGCAGCGCGCGGTTCACCGTGCCGTCGGACTGGGCCTGCACGATCCACGCGCCGAGCTGTTCGCTGAGTTGCATCAGCCCGTCCATGTAGCCCTTGTGGGCGATCAGCGCGCTGCGCAGCGAGGAGTTTTCTGCCGGCAGCGTGGGCATTTCGCCGGCCACCTGCGTCTGCAGCGTCCAGCGGGTGATGCCCTTCAGCTTGTCGATCGCGCTGGCGCCCGGTTGCGCGTCCTGCGCCTGGGCCTGCTGTAGCGCCAGCTCCATCATCTGCACCATCGCCGCAGCGGCCAGCGCCTCCTTCGACGGAAAGTGCTTGTACAGGCTGGCCTTGGCGATGCCCACCTCGGCGGCCACCTCGTCGACCGTCATCAGGTCGAAGCCCTTTTCGGCCAGCAGCCGCTTGACCGTGGCGACGATGGCATCTTCGCGGGCGAGATGCACTTTCTGGCGGAAGCTGAGACGGGTCACCCGCGCATTCTAGACGCCGGGTGCAAAAACAGACTGCTCAGATCAAGTCGTGACTTGGCAGTGTGCGTGGTTGCCGCAGCAATCTGGCGTAGCAATGTCGCACAGCAGTCTGTGCGCAGGCCAGCCTGCCGGTCTCAGCGCGGGCCGTTCGCCTGCAGCCAGCGCGGCAGCCATGAGCGGCGCGCCGGCGGGTTGCCAGCCGGCAAGCCGCCCTGGTCACGCTCGTCCAGCCACTGCTCCATGCCGAAGGCGGTACCCATGTCGGCAGGCTCCGGCTGGCGCAGGGTGCGCGGGCGGCGCCGCGTGAGGCGGGCGATCAGGCTGGGCTTGGCGGAGGCTGGCATGAACGTCTCGCGTCGGTGGGGGCTGTGAACCCGTGGCAGGGGGATGCCAGTGATTGGAACCCTTGTCCCTCGGGCCTGCGCGGGCAATATTCACATTTGCACACCAGATGCAGGTCCCGAATGAGCAGGAATGCAACGCTGCTGTTTCGGCAGTGCGAAGAGCCGGCTGCGTGTTGTGAACAAGTTCACACGCCATCGCCCTGACACCGCACAGACGGCCAGGCGGCCCGCCGCCTACGCTGTCGGCATGAGCCGCAATCCAACCGCCCCTGGTCCTTCCGCTTCGTGGGTGACGCGCCGCCTGGCCGCGTTCCACGGCCCGCCGCAGGCCGAGCCCGTGTTGCGCGATTGGCTGCAAGCCAGCCGCGACGTCCTTTTCCGCTGGACCATGGCGATGGCCACCAGCGCCGACGCGCGGCGGGTGATCGCCGAGATGGCGGTGTCGATCCAGCGGCTGCGCGGGACCGAGGCATTCGACCTGTGGCTCTACGGTGCGGCATTGCAGGCGGCGCTGCACCAGCAGGGCGGGCTGCCCGAGGGCTCGCTGTCCGGCATGCCGCCGGAGTTGCGGGCGTTGCTGCGCCTGGTGGCGCAGCGCACGCTGCGGCGCGAGGAGGCCATGGCGCTGCTGGCCCAGCGCATGGGCTTCGTGCGCAGCCGCCTGGTGCACACGCGGCTGGCCAGTCAGAGCGCACCCGCGCCACTGGACGGCTTGCGCACCGGCGCACAGGCTGCTCCATTAGATTCGCTGATGAATCAAGAATTGAATGAATGAAACTTCATGATTGAGGCTTGACTGCCGACAATCGCTGTATTGGGCGACCTGCCCGCAGGAGCTTCACATGAAGGTCATCGTTCTCGGCGCCGGCATCATCGGCGTGTCCACCGCCTGGCATCTGCTGAACGAGGGCCATGAGGTCACCGTGGTCGACCGCCAGCCCGACGCGGCGCTGGAAACCAGCTTTGCCAATGGCGCGCAGATCTCGGTCAGCTTCTGCGAACCCTGGGCCAACGCCGGCGCCCCCTTCAAGGTGGCGAAGTGGCTGCTGCGGGATGACTCGCCGCTGCTGTTCCGCCCCAAGCTCGACCCGCACCAGTGGCGCTGGGGCCTGTCGTTTCTGGCCCAGTGCAACGACGCCGCCTTCGAGCGCAATGTGCGCCAGCTGGTGGCGCTGGGCCGCTACAGCCATGAATCATTGAAGGGCGTGGTGGCGGCCACCGGCATCCAGTACGACCGGCTGGAGCGCGGCATCCTGCACTTCTTCTCGTCGCAGGCGGATTTCGAAGCCGGCGCCGCCGGTGCCGAGCTGATGCGCAAGTACGGTGTCGACCGCCGGGTGATGGACCGCGCAGAGGTGCTGCAGGTCGAGCCGGCGCTGGCGGCATTCGGCGCCAACATCCACGGCGGCACCTTCACGCCCAGCGATGAATCGGGCGACGCCATGGTGTTCACCCAGCAGCTGGCCGCACGTTGCCGCGCGCGTGGCGCCACCTTCCTGCACAGCACGGCGGTCGAGCGCATCGACACCCTGGGCGGCCAGATCAGCGGCGTGCGGGTGCGCAGCCTGGCTGACGGCCACCAGGCCCCGGTGCGCACCCTGGTGGCCGACCAGTACGTGGCGGCGATGGGCAGCTTCACCGCACCGATGCTGCGGCAGCTGGGCATCTGGCTGAACATCTACCCGGCCAAGGGCTATTCGGCGACGCTGAAGCTCAAACGCCCGCAGGACGCCAGCGTGGTGAGCCTGCTGGACGACACCCGCAAGATCGCGATCAGCCGGCTGGGCGACCACATCCGCATCGCCGGCACCGCCGAGCTGGCGGGCTACGACACGGCGCTGGACGGTGCCATGGCGCGCACCCGCTGCGCGGCGCTGGTGCGGCGCTATGAAGAGCTGTTCCCTGGCGTGGCCGACACCAGCACGCCGCACTTCTGGGCCGGCCTGCGGCCCAGCACGCCGACCAACATCCCCTACATCGGCCGCAGCCGCCTGCCCAACCTGTGGCTGAACGCCGGCCACGGCACGCTGGGCTGGACCCACGGTGCCGGCTCCGGCCAGGCCCTGGCCGAACTGATCAGCGGCAAGCAGCCCGCGCTGAGCTTCGGCTTCTGCGGCGAGGCACTGCCACCAGCGCGGCCGTTCGTCGCCGCGCGCCGCCAGCCGGGCTGACAGCGGCAGCGCCCGGGGTCGGTCGCGAGCCGCGGGCCACCGGCGGCGCCAGCGGTCGCGGGAGCTTGGGCCGGCACAGGTCAGCGCGCTGCGGCGGGCACGGCTGGCGGTGTATCGAGCGCCGACGCCCAGGCAATCACGCCGCCGCCCAGGCAGATGTCGCCGTCGTACAGCACCGCACTCTGGCCGGGGGTGACGGCCCATTGCGGCGCGGCGCTGAAGTCCAGCGCAAACCGCCCAGCGCCCAGCGCCTGCAGGCCGCAGGGCGCGTCGGCCTGGCGGTAGCGGGTCTTCGCGGCCAGCGCGCCATCGGCCGGCGGGGTGCCGGCCACCCAGCTGGCGTCGTCGAAGTGCAGCGCCGCCGATTGCAGCCACGGGTGGTCGTGACCCTGCACGGCGACCAGCGCGTTGCGCGCCAGGTCCTTGCGGGCCACGAACCACGGCGCATGGTCGCCGGCGCCGCGGGCCGCGCCTGGTTCCTTGACGCCGCCGATGCCCAGGCCCTGGCGCTGGCCCAGGGTGTGGAAGCTCAGGCCCAGGTGCTGGCCGATGCGGCGGCCGCGGTCGTCGACGATGGGCCCGGGCTGGTGGCTCAGGTAGCGGTTGAGAAACTCGCGGAACGGCCGCTCGCCGATGAAGCAGATGCCGGTCGAGTCCTTCTTCTTCGCATTCGGCAGCCCGGCTTCGGCGGCGATGCGGCGCACCTCGGTCTTGGGCAGTTCACCCACCGGGAACAGCGTCTTCGCCAGCTGCGCCTGGGTCAGGCGGTGCAGGAAGTAGCTCTGGTCCTTCAGCGGGTCCAGGCCCTTCGACAACTGAAAGCTGCCCTGCGCCGCCTGGCGCACCCTGGCGTAATGCCCGG
>JBBRVT010000309.1:0-5706 GCA_038246615.1 Burkholderiales bacterium | reverse complement strand
TGAACAAGAAGCCCGGCCGCTGGCTGATCGCCGCCGAGCTGGTCGACACCACCCGGCTCTACGGCCGCGGCCTGGCGCAGATCGAGCCGCAGTGGATCCCGCCACTGGCCGGCCACCTGCTGAAGACCCAGCTGCTGGAACCGCACTGGGAGAAGAAGGCCGCCGAGGTGGTGGCGCTGCAGCGTGCCACGCTCTACGGCATCGTGGTCTATGCCAACCGGCGGGTGAACTTCGGCAACGTCGACCCCAAGGCCGCACGCGAGATCTTCATCCGCGAGGCGCTGGTGGAAGGCGAGTGGGACAGCCCGCTGCCCTTCATCGCCCACAACCGCAAGCTGCTGGCCCAGGTCGAAGAGCTGGAGCACAAGAGCCGCCGCCAGGACGTGCTGGTCGACGACAGCCTGATCTTCGCGTTCTACGACCAGCAATTGCCCGCCACGGTGCATTCGGGCGCGTCGCTGGAGCGCTGGTACCGCGACGAGGTGAAGCAGCAGCCCGAGCTGCTGAAGCTCAGCCGCGACGCGTTGATGCGCCACGAGGCCGCCGGCATCACCGGGCAGGCCTTCCCCAGAACCATCCGCCTGGGCGGCGTCGACTGCGTGGCCAGCTACCTGCATGAGCCGGGTGACGCCAAGGACGGCGTGACCGTGACGGTGCCGATCTTTGCGCTCAACCAGATCAGCGAGGACCAGTGCGAGTGGCTGGTGCCCGGCATGCTGGCGGCCAAGGTGACGGCGCTGTGCAAGAGCCTGCACCAGCGCCCGCGCAGCCGGCTGGTGCCGTTGCCAGACTATGTGGCCGAGTTCGTGGCCCTGCACCCGCTTGCCCAGGGCGCGTTGATGGACGTGCTGCTGAAGGCGGTGCGCGAACGCAGCCAGATCGCGGTGCAGCGCAACGACTTCAAGCTCGACATGCTGCAGCCGCACCTGTTCATGAACTTCCGGGTGGTCGACGAACACGGCCGCCAGCTGGGCATGGGCCGCCACCTGGCCACGCTGAAGGCCGAACTGGGCGGCCAGGCCCGCTCGGCCTTCCAGGCGCTGGCAGCGCTGAAGATGGCCCCGGCCGCTGCCGCGCCGGCACTGGCCGCTGCGCCGGCACCGTTGTCCGTTGCTGGCGGCGCGCGCCGGGTGCAGCAGGCGGCAGCCGCCCCGCCGCCACCGCTGGTGCCTGCCGCACCGGTGGCCCACACCGCCTGGACCTTCGGCGCGCTGCCCGAATTGTTGGAGATCCGCCAGGGCGGCCAGGTGCTGGTCGGCTTCCCGGCCCTGATCGACAAGGGCACGCATGTCGAGATCGAGGTGTTCGACGAGCCCGACCTGGCTGCGGCCAGGCACCGCGCCGGCCTGCGCCGGCTGGTGGCGCTGGCCATCAAGGACCCGCTGAAGTACCTGGAGAAGAACATCCCCGACCTGGTGAAGATGTCGACCCTCTACATGCCGTTGGGCAGTGCCGACGAATTGCGCAACCAGATCATCGCGGTGGCGCTGGACCGTGCCTTCCTGGCCGACCCGCTGCCCACCGACGCCGACAGCTTCGGCCGGCGCACCACCGAAGGCCGCGGCCGGCTGAACCTGATTGCGCAGGAGGTGGCACGGCTGGCCGGCGTGATCCTGATCGACTACGCGGCGGCGCAGCGCAAGCTGAAAGACAGCCGGCCCGCGCGGGAGGTGGCCGACGACGTTTCCGCCCAGTTGCAGCGCCTGCTGCCGAAGAACTTCCTGCAAGCCGCGCCCTATGCCCAGCTCGCCCACTTTGCACGCTATCTGAAGGCCGTCACCCTGCGGCTGGACAAGTGGCGCGCCGACCCGGCCCGCGACGCCCAGCGCCTGGCCGAGCTGCGCCCGCTGGAGAGCCGCTACATCCGCCGCGTGGCCGATCAGAAGGGCGTGGCCGACGCCCGGCTCGACGAATACCGATGGTTGCTGGAGGAACTGCGGGTGAGCTTCTTCGCCCAGGAGCTGCGCACGCCGCAGCCGGTGAGCGTGAAGCGGCTGGACAAGGCCTGGGCCCAGCTGTCGAGCTGAGAGCCTGAGAGCGCCCCCAGACCTGCCGCTGCGCGTCAGGCCCCCCGAGGGGGATGAGGAAACTTGGGAGCGGCCCGGCGTTTCCTCATGAGGCTTTCGTTCACGCCCGAAAAACTCTCAGTCTCTGAGCCGACCGTCGTCACGCGCGATGGTGTCGAACCGTCGAAATTCTGAAAGCTGTTGTAAATTCCGTTGATGGCAGGCTGATGGCAGGCTCCCGGGTGCGCGCACTCGACGAAGGATTCCGGTTTGATGGAGAGCTTCCGGTTCGGTCAGTTCGAGTTGTGCCCTGCCACCCGCATGCTGCTGGCAGGTTCTGAGCCCGTTCCCATCGGCAGCCGCGCCTTCGATCTGTTGTGTGTGCTGGTGCAAAGCGCCGACCGGGTCGTCAGCAAGTCTGAATTGATGGACCGGGTCTGGCCGGGTCGGGTTGTCGAGGACAACAACCTCGCGGTGCAGGTGTCCACACTGCGCAAGCTGCTGGGGCAGTCGGCCATCGCCACGGTGACCACGCAGGGATACCGTTTCACGCGTCTGCTGCATGGGCCGGTGGTCGACAGCGGTGCCGGCATGTTGGCGGCCGATGCACTGAAGCCCGAGGTTCTGCAGTACGGCGACGCCCCGGTGCTCCTGGTGGTGTTGGCTGACGGCGACGATGCCGGCAGTGCGGCCACTGGCGGGTCTGCCGTGGCGACGGGCAGCATGTTGGCCCGGTGGCTGCCACACGCGTTCGATGCGGCCACACGGCGCCACGGTGGTGTGCGGGTGGCGCATTCGGGTGACGGCTGCGTGGCCGGGTTTGCCAGCGCCCGCGCGGCCACCGCAGGTGCGCTGGACCTGCAAGCCCAGGCCCGCCTGCTGTCAGGCGGGGACCAGGCCGGCCTGCGCGTTGCCTTGGTGCCGCACCTCGACGGGGCCTCGGCGGCCAAGGCCGTGCAGCTGGCGCGTTGTGCGCCCGCAGGCCAGACACTGGCCGACGCTGCGGTGCGCGATGCCGTCACCGACACCGTGGACTGCCGGATCGACGATCTCGGCGAACTGCGCACCCGGCAGGATGCCCATGCGGTGCGCGCCTATCGGCTGCAGGCGCCCGACATCCCAGCCGCGCCGCAGGCGCAGTGGCGCGACGCGGCAGCCATGAAGCCGTTGATCGCCGTGCTGCCGTTCGAATCACGCCAGACCGGCCCCGCCACGCTCGCCATCGGTGACCTGATCGCCGACGGACTGATCTGTGTGCTCAGCCATGCGCGGCACACCTGGCGCGTCATCAGCCGGCTCAGCGCATCGGCCATGCGTGGCCGGACCAATCCGGCGCAGGAAGCGCAGCAGCACCTGCACGCCACCTATGTGGTCAGCGGCAGCTATGTCGAACAGCAGCACCGCCTGCTCATCACGCTGCAGGTGGTGGACAGCAGCAGCGGCGAAGTGGTGCGCGCGCTGCGGCTGGACGGCCAGGTGGCCGACCTGCTGAACCTGCAAAGCGAGTTGCTGGACGCGATGATCCGCGAGGTGCAGCGCGCCATCCAGCATGTCGAGCTGCGGCGTGTCTTCAGCGCGCCGGTGCCGACGCTGCAAAGCTACACGCTGCTGCTGGGCGGCATCCAGTTGCTGCACCGCTCCACGCAGCGCGACTTCGACATGAGCTTCAAGGTGCTGGACCAGCTGGCGCAGTGGCATCCGAATGCGCTGGAGCCGCGCGTCTGGCAGGCCAAGTGGTATGCGATGCGCGCGGTGCAGGGCCTGTCCACCAACCTGCTGGCCGATGCCAAGGCCGCCCTGGCCTGCACCGGTGCAGCGCTGGCCATCGACCCGGACAACGCCTTTGCGCTGGCGATGGAAGGCTTCGTGCACACCCACCTCACGCACGACTACGACGCGGCGCGCGAGCGGCTGGCGCTGGCCATCCAGCAGAACGACAGCGAGACCTTCGCCCACCTGTACAACGGCGTGGTGCAGGGCGTCTCGGGCGACTACAGCGGCGGGCTGGCTTCCTATGAAGTGGCGCTGAGCACGTCGCCGCACGACCCGGCGCGCTACATGATGGACTCGATCGGCGCTTACCTCTACCTCGCCTGCGGCCGGCACGACGATGCGATCCGGGCGGCCAAAGAGTCGCTGCGCCACAACGCCAACCATGCCCACTCGTGGCGCATCATGACCATCGCCCAGCAGGAAACCGGTGTGCCGGACGAGGCGCGGCGCGGTGTGCAGCGGATCCTGCAGCTGCAGCCCGACCTGACGGTCGCGCGCTACCTCGCGGGTGGCCGCCAGGGCGACGCCGTGCGCCACCGCTTTGCCCAGGCGCTGGGCCTCGCCGGTCTGCCTGCGGGATGAATCAACAAGGGAGGGAGATGAGATGTACCAGTTGGACGGCTTGGGCTTGATGGGCAGCGGTAGTGCGGGCGGCGGCGCCGGAGGTGGTGCGGGTGGTGGTGCTGGCGGTGGTGCCGGAGGTGGTGCAGGCGGTGGTGCAGGAGGCGGTGCAGGCGGAGGCGCCGGCGGCGGTGCCGGCACGCTGGCCGACCAGTACGCCAACTCGCTGTACCTGCAGGCCCTGGGCCACACCCGGGAGGGCACCGTCGACCCGATCGATGGGTTCTATCCAATGGCCAGGAACAGTCCTGCAGGTTCCGTCAAGAACCTCTGGCGCTGGGCGCCCTGGGTGCAGGCCTCGCTGTTCCAGCAGGAACTGCTCGGCGGCCAGATCAGCTACATGCCCATCGGCGACGATGGCCTGGAGATGCGTGTCCAGGGCCAGCCCTTTCTCACCCTGCACCGCCCGCCCGACGCGCTGTTCCAGGCCCAGGTGGCCGATGTGCTCAGCTACGCCGCGCTGCGCGAAGACCGGGCGGCGGAGGTCCTGGCGCAGATCGACGGCCAGTGGCCGTTCTGGGCTGCGGTGCTGCCCTTGCCCACGTCCGACTTGCCGAAGCTGCAGCAGATGCTCAGCGCGGTGACGCAACTGGCGGTGGCGGTCGAGATGCAGTTCAAGCACCATCTGGCGTGCCGCCGCCCGATCGAATGGTCGGCCCAGGTGCAGCCGATGATCACCACCCCGAACCACGGCACGTTTCCGATGGGGCATGCCACCCAGATCTATGCCGTGGCGGTGGTGCTCAAGGCCGTGTTCGAGAGCGCCTTGCAGGCAACGCTGCCGCCAGCCCTGGCCACGCAGATCAACCGGCTGGCATTCCGCATGTCGGAAAACCGCATCGTGGCAGGTGTGCATTTCCCCACCGATCTGGCCTGTGGTGCGGTGCTGGGTGCGGTGCTGGGCCGGTATGCGCTGGACCGGTTGCTGCAGCTGCAGATCTCGCGTCTGGCCGATCCTGTGTTTTCCGCCGCAGCCTGGAATGAAGCGCAAATGAAGAATCCGCTTGCCGATGCCATGGCAGTGCAGCCACGGCTTGCCTTCGCAGAGCAGACTCTGCCAGCTGCGCTGTCGCCCATCCTGGAGGAGTTGTGGGCCGAGACCGTCGAAGAGCTGAAACAGGCGATGGGCCGTTGATGCCGTACCAGGTGCCGCTGCAGGCCGCCGGGTGCTTCAGGCGCACGCCCGGCGTGCGCCGTGGCATCGGCTGCCGCGCCATCGACTCGGGAGACTGGCGTGGCACTTGACTGGATACCGCTGCCGGGCTGGCTGCTAGACACCGGTGCGCAGGCCCGGGCCGACCCGAAC
>JBBRVT010000308.1:0-5709 GCA_038246615.1 Burkholderiales bacterium | reverse complement strand
TTCTTCTTCCAGTTGAAGCTGGGCGAGCAGTTGTAGGCCAGCAGCTTGCCGGGGAACTTGGCATGGATGGCGTCGGCGTACCGCTTGGCGAAGCCCAGGTCGGGCGTGCCGGTCTCGCACCAGATCAGGTCGGCGTACTCGGCATAGGCCAGGCCGCGGCTGATGGCTTGCTCGATGCCGTTCTTGCTGCGGTAGAAGCCTTCGACCGTGCGCTCGCCGGTGAAGAAGGGCTTGTCGTTGTCGTCGACGTCGCTGGTCACCAGATCGGCCGCTTCGGCGTCGGTGCGGGCCAGCAGGATGGTGGGCGTGCCCATCACGTCGGCGGCCAGGCGGGCAGCCACCAGCTTGCTGACTGCGTCGCGGGTGGACACCAGCACCTTGCCACCCATGTGGCCGCACTTCTTCGCAGCGGCCAGCTGGTCTTCGAAGTGCACGCCGGCGGCGCCCGCTTCGATCATGGCCTTCATCAGCTCGAATGCGTTCAGCACGCCGCCGAAGCCGGCTTCGGCATCGGCCACGATCGGGGCGAAGAAGTCGATGTCGTTCTTGCCTTCGCTCCACTGGATCTCGTCGGCGCGCTTGAACGTGGCATTGATCTTCTTGACGACCTTGGGCACCGAGTCGACCGAGTACAGGCTCTGGTCGGGGTACATCTCGCCATTGCTGTTGGCGTCACCCGCCACCTGCCAGCCGCTCAGGTAGATGGCCTTCAGGCCGGCCTTGACCTGCTGCATGGCCTGGTTGCCGGTGAGCGCGCCCAGGCTGTTGACGAAGGGCTCGGTGTTGATCAGATGCCACAGCTTCTCGGCGCCACGCTTGGCCAGGGTGTGCTCGATGGTCAGGCTGCCACGCAGGCGCACCACGTCGGCGGCGCTGTAACCACGCTTGATGCCCTTCCAGCGCGGGTTCTCGGCCCAGTCTTTTTCGATGGCGGCAATCTGTTGTTCGCGGGGGAGGGTGCTCATGAAGGCTCCAGAGAGTGATGGCGTTGGGACAGGTGAACCGGCAGAACCGATGCGTCAGCGTAACGGCGACACAGGCGCTTGTGAACACTTATGTCTTATAGAAGACTAAAAACATACAGCAATGAAATCAATCACTTGCATTCTATTTTCCATGATGTGAAACGCGATTCACGATGACGGAAGCGTCTGCTGCGGCGCAGCAATATGACTTTTCACATTGTGGAATGATGATTGCCCGATGTGAAAGAAGGCAAGGCCAAGTTGCGGCATGCTCGGCGGCCCAGCCACGCCTGCCCGGCCCATGACGCAATTCGCCTTCCTGTCGCAATCCACCTTCCTGCGCTGCCCGCCCCTGGCCGCCAGCCACCGCTACGGCGTGGCCGGCATCGCCTGGGACGGCGCCGTCACCAACCGCCCTGGTGCACGCTTTGGCCCGCGCGCCATCCGCGAGGCCAGCCACATGCTGTGCGAAGGCATCCACCCGCATTTCGACGTGGCGCTCGATGGCCTGCTGGGCGACGTCGGCGACCTGGCACTGCCCAACACCAGCCTGGTGGCGATGCGCGCCGCGCTGGAGGTACAGGCCCCGGCGCTGATCGCCGGGCACCACATGGCCTGGCTGGGTGGCGACCACTCCGTGACGCTGAGCCTGCTGCGCGCCTACCGCCAACAGCTGGGCCGGCCGTTGGCGGTGGTGCACTTCGATGCCCACTGCGACACCTGGGCCGACCATTTCGGCGAGCCCAGCGGCCATGGAACCTGGGTGCACGAGGCCATCACCGAAGGCCTGGTGCTGCCGGCATGCTTCACCCAGATCGGCATCCGCTCGGCCGGCCAGCGCGCGGCGCGGGACTACGTGCGCGACCAGGGCGGCCAGATCTTCACCGCGCGCGCCCTGCGCGGGCTGGAGTCGCCCGCCCAGCTGGCGCCGGTGCTGCAGGCCATCACCGGCCGGCTGGCCGACCATGGCCGGCCGCCGCTGTACATCAGCCTGGACATCGACTGCCTGGACCCGGCCTTTGCCCCCGGCACCGGCACGCCCGAGCCCGGCGGCATGAGCAGCAACCAGGTGCTGAGCCTGCTGGAAGAACTGGCCGCCCTGCCCTGCGTGGGGATGGATTGCGTCGAGGTGGCGCCGCCCTTCGACCACGCCGAGTTGACCAGCAATGCCGCCGCGAACTTCGTCTGGACCTACCTGTGCGGCCAGGCTGCCCGCGCATGAGCGGTCAGATCGGCAATCAGATCGGCAGCGCGGTGGTCTTCTTCACCGTGCGCAGCACCAGCATCGAGTTGCTGCGGTCCACGCCCGGCAGGCGCATCAGCACCTGGGTGTGGAAGCGCTCCAGGTCTTCCGCGTCGCGGTAGCTGAAGCGGATCAGGTAGTCGTTGCTGCCGGCCACGTAGAAGCAGTCGAGGATCTCGGGCTCGTCGCGCACCGCCTGCTCGAAGCCACGCAACACGCCGTCGCCCATGGTCTGCAGGTTGATGATCGAAAAGCAGGCGCCATGCTGGCCCAGCGCCTTGGGGTTGAGCAGCGCCACATACTGGGCGATCACGCCGCTGTCTTCCAGCTGCTTCACCCGCCGCAGGCAGGCCGAGGGCGACAGGTGCACCCGCTCGGCCAGCTGCACATTCGACAGCCGGCCGTCCTGCTGCAACTCGGCCAGGATCTGGCGGTCGATCGCATCGAGTTGCGGCTTGCTGGCGGTGGTTCGCATTTTCTGCGGTGATTGCTTGTAAGGCCGCAATTCTATGCCGCGCATTCGACTGCAATCCCTGCATTGCGCAAGCACATTGCGCAACAGGCTGTCTAGACTGCAAACTGTTGCGTCTGTCCACGCGCAGCCGCGCCATCACCACCTTGCCAGGAGCCCGACGATGAGCACCACCGACCTCGACGCACCCGACGACACCACCAGTGCCGCCATCTCGTCCAGCGCGGCCTCCAGCGCGGCATCCGGCGCGGCCAGCAACCCGCTGGCGCAGTTTGTCCAAGGCCCGCGCGGCGCTGCGCTCGACGCCTACTGGATGCCCTTCACCGCCAACCGCCAGTTCAAGAAGAACCCGCGCTTGTTCGTCAAGGCGTCCGGCATGCACTACTGGACCGACGAAGGCCGCCAGGTGCTCGACGCCGTGGCCGGCCTGTGGTGCGTGAACGCCGGCCACAACCGGCCCAGGATCGTGCAGGCCATCCAGCAGCAGGCCGCAGAGATGGACTTTGCGCCGCCTTTCCAGATGGCGCATCCCAAGGCATTCGAGCTGGCCGACAAGGTGAGCAAGCTCACCCCGGCCGGGCTGAACAAGGTGTTCTTCACCAACTCGGGCTCCGAGTCGGTGGACACCGCGCTGAAGATGGCGCTGGCTTACCACAAGGTGCGCGGCGAAGGCACCCGCACCCGGCTGATCGGCCGCGAGCGCGGCTACCACGGTGTCAACTTCGGCGGCATCTCGGTCGGCGGCATGGTGGGCAACCGCAAGCAGTTCGGCACCATGGTGCACGGCGTTGATCACCTGCGCCACACCCACGACCCGGTGCGCAATGCCTTCAGCAAGGGCCAGCCCTTGCATGGCGCCGAGCTGGCCAACAACCTGGAAGACCTGGTCAACCTGCACGACGCCAGCACCATCGCAGCCGTGATCGTGGAGCCGGTGGCGGGCTCCACCGGTGTGCTCGTCCCGCCGGTGGGCTATCTGAACCGCCTGCGCGAAATCTGCGACAAGCACGGCATCCTGCTGATCTTCGACGAGGTGATCTCCGGCTGGGGCCGCACCGGCAACCCGTTCGCGGCGCAGACCTTCGGTGTCACGCCCGACATGATCGTGATGGCCAAGGGCCTGAGCAACGGCGCCGTGCCGATGGGCGCGGTGGCGGTGAAGCAGAGCATCCACGACGCCTTCATGACCGGGCCCGAGCATCTGATCGAGTTTGCCCACGGCTACACCTATTCCAGCCACCCGCTGGCCTGCGCCGCAGCGCTGGGCACCCTGGCCACCTATGAAGAAGAAGGCCTGCTCACCCGCGCGGCCGAGTTGCAGGGCTACTTTGCCGAAGCAGTGCATTCGCTGCGCGGCGAGCCCAACGTGATCGACATCCGCAACTTCGGCCTGGTGGCGGGCATCGAGCTGTCGCCGATTGCCGGCAGCCCGGCCAAGCGCGCCTTCGACATCTTCCTGGACTGCTACGAGCACGGTGTGCTGCTGCGCACCACCGGCGACACGCTGGCGCTGAGCCCGCCGCTGATCATCGAGCGTGCGCAGATCGACCAGATCGTCGACACGGTGCGCGGCGCCATCCGCCGCAACGCCGGCTGATCCTGCTGCACGCCCGACCGGCCCCGCCCGCCAACCCCAGCAAGGACCCTGCCTAGCGCGCACCGTATGCACCTCCTCAGCGTCGATCGTGAACTCACGCGCCACTCGTATTACGCCGACACGGCGACACGGGCGGCGCGGTACCCGGCGCTGCAGGGTGATGCAGACTGCGATGTGGCCATCGTCGGCGGCGGCCTTGCGGGCCTGTCGGCCGCCATCGAGCTGGCCGATCGCGGTTTTTCGGTGCGCCTGCTGGAGGCGCGCGAGGTCGGTTTCGGTGCCAGCGGGCGCAACGGCGGCCAGGCCATCCACGGCCTGGCCTGCGACCAGGCCGAGATCGAGCAACAGCTGGGCCTGGACGCCGCGCGCCGCGTCTTCGGCATGTCGATCGAGGCGCTGGACCTGATCCGCCAGCGCTGCGCCCGCTTCGGCATCGATTGCGACTGGCGTGACGGCTACCTGGGCGTGGCCACAAGCGCCGGCAAGGCGCGCGACCTGCTGGCCGGCGCCGACCACCTGGAGCGTGCCTATGACTACCCGATGCAGCGCATCGCGCAGGCCGACCTGCCGCAGTGGATCGCCAGCCCGCGCTACCGCGCCGCCGTGCACGACCCGCGCTCTGGCCACCTGCATCCGTTGAAGTACACCCTGGGCCTGGCCCGCGCGGCGGCCGGGCTGGGCGTGACGATCCACGAAGACACGGCCGTCACCGCGCTGACAACCGGCGCCCGGCCGGTGCTGCACACCGCCCAGGGCCGCATCACCGCCCGCCAGGTGCTGCTGGCCGGCAACGTCTACCTGCAGGGCATCGCCGCGCCGATCGAATCACGCATCATGCCGGTGGGCACCTACATCATCGCCACGGCGCCGGTGGGCGAAGCGCTGGCGCGCCAGTTGATCCCCAGCGGTGCGGCGGTGTGCGACAACAACGTCGTGCTGGACTACTTCCGCTTCAGCGCCGACCACCGCATGGTCTACGGCGGGCGCGTCAGCTACAGCACCGCCACGCCGATGAACCTGGCCGAGAGCATGCGCCGGCGCATGGCCGACACCTTGCCGGCGCTG
This sequence comes from Burkholderiales bacterium, assembly GCA_038246615.1. Taxonomy (GTDB): domain Bacteria; phylum Pseudomonadota; class Gammaproteobacteria; order Burkholderiales; family Burkholderiaceae_C; genus Pseudaquabacterium. Next base: position 367 of record JBBRVT010000308.1, on the reverse strand, counting down.
GCAGCCACGCCGGTCACGCATGCCTGGGGCGGCTTCGTCGACATCTCGATGAACCGGGCGCCCGATTTCGGCCGGCTGCCGGGCTGCGCGCAGGTGTACTACCTGCAGGGCTTCTCCGGCCACGGCCTGGCGCTCACCGGGCTGGCCGGGCGGGTGGTGGCCGAGGCCATGGCGGGCGATGCCAGCCGCTTCGACACCTTCGCCCGCATCCGCCACCGGCCCTTTCCCGGCGGCCGGCTGCTGCGCATGCCGGCCCTGGTGCTGGGCATGGCCTGGTACCGCCTGAAGGACGCGATTGCATGACCACGCCCGCCAGCAAGCCCATCGTCCTGGTACCCGCCTGCAACCGCCAGCTGGGCGACCACCC
>JBBRVT010000307.1:0-5734 GCA_038246615.1 Burkholderiales bacterium | reverse complement strand
GGCGCTGATGAAGCCCACGGCCACGTTGACCAACATCGCCCGTGGTGGCGTGGTGGACGACGCGGCGCTGGCCCGGGCCCTGCGTGAGCGCCGCATCGCCGCCGCCGGGCTGGATGTGTTCGAAGGCGAGCCGACAGTGCACCCCGACCTGCTGGCGCTGCCCAACGTGGTGCTCACGCCGCACATCGCCAGCGCCAGCTTGCGCACCCGCCGCGCCATGGCCGATCTGGCCGCAGCCAACCTGGTGGCGGCGCTGGGTGGCGGCCTGCCGCCCACCGCGCTGAACCCGCAGGTGCTGCCGCTGCGCATCGTGGGTTGATTCACCCCGCCGCTGTGCGAGAGGGTGCTGTTGCGGGTTTGTCCTCTCTTGGCGCGGCGCGGCCGCGCTGCACGATCAGCGTGCGTGCGATGCGCGCACCCAAAACGACGAGGAGACACGATGAGCACCGCTTTCAAGATCAACGGCAAGCCTGTCAGGGCGCAGTCCGAGCCCGACACCCCGCTGCTGTGGGTCATCCGCGATGAGGTCGGTCTGACCGGCACCAAGTTCGGCTGCGGCCAGGCGCTGTGTGGTGCCTGCACCGTGCATGTGGACGGCCAGCCGGTGCGCTCGTGCTCCACGCCGCTGGCTCTGGTGGCCAACAAGCAGGTGTCCACGGTGGAAGGGCTGTCCAAGAACAACAGCCATCCGCTGCAGAAGGCCTGGATCAAGCACGATGTGCCCCAGTGCGGCTACTGCCAGAGCGGCCAGTTGATGAGCGCCGCCGCGCTGCTGGCCAGCAACAAGAACCCCAGTGACGAGCAGATCGACGCCGCCATGGCCGGCAACATCTGCCGCTGTGGCACCTATGTGCGCGTGCGCGCCGCCATCAAGACTGCCGCCGCCGAAATGCGCGGCGCCAAGGCCTGAAGGGGGAACGCAACATGACCATCCATACCAACAAGACGATCCAAGACCACGCTGCCACTGCGCAGACCAGCCGCCGCGGCTTCCTCAAGGGTTCGGCCGCTGTCAGCGGCGGGCTGATGGTGGGCGTGGTGCTGCCCGTCTCCGGCCCGGTGCAGGCCGCCGGCCTTCTGCACACGCCCAGCGCCTGGGTGCACATCGCCGACGACAACACCATCACCCTGATCTCGGCCCGTGCCGAGATGGGCCAAGGTGTCTACACCTCGATGCCGATGCTGATCGCCGAGGAGCTGAACATCGACATCCAGAAGGTGAAAGTGGCGTTCGCGCCGCCGGGCAAGGTGTACGGCAACGCGCTGCTCTTCGGCCTGCAGCTCACCGGCGGGTCGACCTCGGTGCGTGAGGGCTACGACAAGCTGCGCCTGGCCGGCGCCCAGGTGCGTGAGATGCTGGTGGCCGCCGCCGCCAACAAATGGAATGTGGACCCATCCACCTTGAAGGCCGTCAACGGCAACGTGGTCGGCCCCAAGGGCCAGAAGGCGACCTACGGCCAACTGGCCGACGACGCCAGCCGCATCCCGGTGCCCGAGAAGCCGGCCATGAAAGACCCGAGCCAGTTCCGCATCGTCGGCAAGCGCATGACCCGGCTCGACACCCCGTCCAAGGTGAATGGCACTGCCCGCTTCGGCCTGGACGTCAAGTTGCCCGGCATGCTGTACGCATCCATCGAAATGTCGCCGGTGCAGGGCGGTGTGGTGAAGAGCCACGACGCCACTGCCGCCAAGGCCGCCAAGGGCGTGGTCAACGTGGTGCAACTCCCTGAAGGCGTGGCCGTGGTGGCCGACACCTACTGGCATGCGGTGCAGGCGCGCAAGCTGTTGTCCATCCAGTGGGACGAGGGCGCCAACGCCAACCTCAACACGGCAGCCATGTTCGACGGTACCAAGGCAGCGCTGGCGTCGGGCGTGCCCATTCCGCACAAGAAGGAAGGCGATGCCGACGCCGCAGTGGCCAGCGCGGCCAAGGTGGTGCGCGCCGAGTACCGCACGCAGATGGCCAGTCACGCCCCGATGGAGCCGATGAACTACACCGCGATGGTCGACGGCGACCGTGTGCAACTGGTGGGGCCCACCCAGTGGCCCGACGCGGTGCAGGGCGCGGTGGCCAAGCTGCTGGGCGTCAAGATCGAGAACGTGTCGGTGGAGAACACCTTTCTGGGCGGTGCCTTCGGCCGCCGCATCGACTTCGACTACGTGTTGCAGGCGGCGCTGATCGCCAAGGCCACCCCGGGCAGGCCGGTCAAGCTGGTCTGGAGCCGGCCGGACGACATGACCCACGACTTCTACCGCCCGCTTTCAGTTCACCAACTGGCCGCAGCCATCGGTGCCGATGGCAAGCCCACCGCGATGACCTGGCGTGTGGCGTCGCAATCGATCACCGGCCGTGCCTTCGGCCTGCCGCCCGAGGCCCCGGATGGCCTCATGACCGAGGCCGCCACGCCGCTGTACGCCATCCCCGCGATCCGGCAGGACGTGGTCAAGCACGACGCCGGCGTGCGGGTGGGTTACTGGCGCGCGGTCAGCCACAACATGAACGCCTTCGCCAACGAGAGCTTCATCGACGAATGCGCCGCAGTGGCCGGCAAGGATCCGGTCGCCTACCGCTTGTCGCTGCTGGATGGCCAGCCACGCATGGCCAATGTGCTGCGGCAGGCGGCTGCCAAGGCCGGTTGGGGCACGCCGGCGCCGGCTGGCCGCTTCCGGGGTGTGGCGCTGATGGAGGGCTACGACACCTACATGGCCCAGGTGGCCGAGGTGTCGATGAAGGACGGTGCTCCGGTGGTTCACAAGGTGACGGTGGTTGCCGACCTGGGCGCCATGGTCAACCCCGACACGGTGGAAGCGCAGATCGAGTCCAGCGTGATCTTCGGCCTGTCGACGGCGTTGTACAGCGAGATCACCATCGCCAAGGGCCGGGTGCAGCAGACCAACTTCGACGGCTTCCGCGTCATGCGCCACAACGAGGCACCGCAGATCGACATCGTGCTGGTGAAGAGCAGTGAAAAGCCCGGCGGCATCGGCGAGCCTGCCACCGCGTTGATCGGCCCGGCGGTGGCCAATGCGGTGTTTGCAGCCACCGGCAAGCGCGTGCGCAAGATGCCGCTGAACGCGGAAGCCCTGGCCCAGGCCTGATCTATTCCGCAGCCGCAGGCCCGCTCTGCGTTCTGCGTTCTGCGCTGCGTCCGGAGCCGCGTCTGGCGCTGTCCTGGCCTGAGACAATCAGCTGGATGAATGATTGGTGGTTGCCCGCGCTGCTGGGCCTGGGCCTGTTACACCTGCTGGGCCTGGTCTGGCTGGCCAGCCGCCGCCCCGACCCGGCCGCTGCAGCCGAGCCGTTGCGCCAAGTGCTGCAGGCCGCTGCCGAGGCCCAGCGCGACCAGGCCGAACGCGCTGCGCGCGACCTGCGCACCGAACTGCAAGACAGCGCCCGCGCCGGCCGCACCGAGTTGCAGGGCACGCTGGCCAGCTTCCAGCAGACCCTGGTGGCGCAGAGCGGCGACGTGGCCCGCACCCAGAACGAGCAGATCGACACCTTCCGCGCCCAGCTGGCCACGCTGCAGCAACAGGTGGTGGCCGCGCTCGCCCAGGCCGGCAGCCAGCTGGCGCTGCAGGGCCTGGCCGCTCGTGAGGCGCAGGACGGGGCACTGCAGCGCCTGAGCGCGACGCTGACCGAGCAGCTCTTGGCCCTGAGCGAGGCCAACCAGCGCCGCCAGGCCGAGTTGCGCCAGGTGGTGGAGGGCCGGCTCACCCAGCTGCAGCAGGGCAACGAGGCCAAGCTGGAGCAGATGCGCGCCACCGTCGACGAGAAGCTGCACGCCACGCTGGAACAGCGCCTGGGCGAAAGCTTCAAGCAGGTGGCTGACCGGCTGGAGCAGGTGCACAAGGGCCTGGGCGAGATGCAGACCCTGGCGCGCGACGTCGGCTCGCTGAACCGGGTGCTGACCAACGTGAAGACCCGCGGCATCTACGGCGAGGTGCAGCTGGCCGGCCTGCTGGAGCAGGTGTTCACCGCCGAGCAGTACGCCGCCAACGTGGCCACCGTGCCCGGCAGCAGCGAGCGGGTGGAGTTCGCCATCCGCCTGCCGGGCCAGCGCGCCGATGGCGTGCCGCTGTGGCTGCCGATCGACGCGAAGTTCCCGCGGGAGGATTACGAGCGTCTGCTGGAAGCCCAGGACCGTGCCGACCCGGTGGGCGTGGAGACCGCCGGCAAGGCCATCGAGAACCGGCTGAAGCTGGAGGCCCGGAGCATCCGCGAGAAGTACGTGGCGCCGCCGCACACCACCGATTTCGGCATCCTGTTCGTGCCGACCGAAGGCCTGTATGCCGAGGCCTTGCGCCGCCCCGGCTTGCTGGAGGCGCTGCAGCGCGAACACAAGGTGATGCTGGTGGGTCCCACCACGCTGCTGGCCACGCTCACCAGCCTGCAGATGGGCTTTCGCACGCTGGCGCTGGAGCAGCGCAGCGCCGAGGTGTGGGAGGTGCTGGGCGCGGTGAAGACCGAGTTCGGCAAGTTCGGCGACGTGCTGGCCAAGACCAAGAAGAAGCTCGACGAGGCCAGCAAGACCATCGACGCTGCCGAGGTGCGCACCCGCGCCATGGCGCGCCAGTTGCGCGGTGTGGAGTCGCTGCCCGAGCCGCGTGCCCAGGCCCTGCTGCCCGGGCTGGTCGCCGAGAGTGCCGACAACGCCGACGACGCCGACGACCGCGAGGGCGACCCGCCCGCATGACCGTTCAGTCCGCCATCCCTGCCGCCACGGCTGCCGGCGCGCCGGTCAACACGCCGGTCAACACGCCTTCCAACACGCCGTCCAACACCCGGCTGCTGGTGCTGCTGATGGTGGGCCAGATCGCGCTGCACGGCGCCATGGCCGGGCAACGCATGGCCGCGCCTTTGCAGGCGCTGGAGGCGGGCCACAGTGCCTGGACGGTGGGCGTGTTGCTGGCGCTGTTCGCGGCGCTGCCGGTGTTGATCGCGATGCCTGCCGGCCGGATGGCCGACCGCCACGGCTACCACCGGCCGCAGCGGCTGGCGGTGGCGCTCAGCCTGTTCGGCGTGGGCTGTGCGCTGGCAGCCTGCTGGTTGCCAGGCTGGTGGCAGTTCGGCTTGCAGTGTCTGGGTGCGGCCGCCTCGGGCGCCGGCACCAACGTCGGCGTGATCGTGGTGCTGCGCGCCGCTGGCCAGCTGGCCGGCAGCAGCACCGAGCGCATGCGGGTGTTCAGCTGGCTGGGCATGGCGTTCTCCGGGGCCAATGTGCTGGGGCCGGTGAGCGCCGGCCTGATGATCGACCTGGGCGGCTTTGCCGCTGCCTATGCCGTGCTGCTGGCAATGCCGCTGGTGGCGGTGTGGGTGATGCGCCAGGTGCCGGTGCAGGCGCGCCCCGCCGTAGCGGCCCCGCGCCCGGCTGGCGCCAGCCGCTGGGCGCTGCTGGCCACGCCGGGCCTGAAACGCCTGCTGTTCATCAACTGGCTGCTGTCGGCCAGCTGGGACGTGCACAGCTTTGCCGTGCCGGTGCTGGGCCATGCCCGCGGCTACAACGCCAGCACCATCGGCCTGGTGCTGGGGGTGTTCACTGCGGCCGTCACCGTGGTGCGCTTCATCGTGCCGCTGCTGGCCCACCGGCTGCAAGAGGTGACGGTGCTGCGCGCCGCGATGGTGATGACCGCCGGCGTGTTCGCCATCTACCCGTTTGCCGACACGCCCTGGCTGATGGCCGGCTGCGCCACGCTGCTGGGCCTGGCCCTGGGCGCGGTGCAACCGATGATCATG
>JBBRVT010000306.1:0-5741 GCA_038246615.1 Burkholderiales bacterium | reverse complement strand
TCCAACCCCACCTACCTGCTGAGCGCAAGCGGGCAGCGCTGGGTGCTGCGCAAGAAGCCGCCGGGCACGCTGCTGCCCAGCGCGCACCAGGTGGACCGCGAATTCCGCGTGATGCAGGCGCTGGGCAGCATCGGCTTTCCGGTGCCGCGCATGCGCGCCTGTTGTGAAGACGCCAGCGTCATCGGCACCGCCTTCTATGTGATGGACTTCATGGAGGGCCGCATCTTCCGCGACGCGCGCCTGCCCGGCCTGGCGCCGGCCGAGCGTGCAGCCATCTACGACGACCTGAACGCGACGCTGGCGCGGCTGCACCAGGTCGACTTCGCTGCCATCGGCCTGGCCGACTACGGCCGGCCCGGCAACTACTTCCAGCGCCAGATCGACCGCTGGACCAGGCAGTACCGCGGCGCCGAGACCGAGACCATCCCGGCGATGGAGCGGCTGCTGGCCGAGTTGCCGGCGCGCATGCCGGCCAGCGACGAGGTGGCCATCGCCCATGGCGACTACCGGCTGGAGAACGTGATGTTCCACCCCACCGAGCCGCGCGTCATCGCCGTGCTCGACTGGGAGCTGTGCACCCTGGGCCACCCGCTGGCCGACATCGCCTACGGCTGCATCCTGTACCACTCCGACAGCGAGAACTGGGGCACGTTGCGCGGGCTGGACCTGCGCAGCGCCGGCATCCCAGACGAAGACGCCTACCTGGCCGCCTATTGCCGCCGCACCGGGCGCGCCGCAATCCCCGGCTTCAACGTCGTGCTGGCGTTTTCGATGTTCCGCCTGGCCGCCATCGGCCAGGGCGTGTTCAAGCGCAACCTCGTCGGCATCGGCAACGCGCCGGCGTCCAGCGACAACCGCCACACCCGGCAACTGGCGGCCACGGCCTGCGCCATCCTCGACCGTTGAGGCCCGGCTCGGGCCGCCTGGTTTGACATAATCAATATCGTCGCGGTTGCGGGCCGTGGGTCGCGCCATGGCGGGCCGGCCGTAGGCGGCGGAGCCTGTCGTTTGCCCTGACCATGGCTGCGGCCGTGCCGGTTTCCAATGGGGCCTCCGCACTCCATTGCCCGCACCATGGCCCTGACCACCTCCCACGCCCACGGCCCCACCGACCCGCCACTGCGCGACATCACCCTGGGCGCATTGCTGGCCTGGGCCGCCGAGACCACGCCCGACCGTGTGGCGCTGGTCTTCGGCACGCCCGACCCGGCGCAACGCCGGCAATGGACCTACGCCCAGCTGCACGCCGAATGCCAGCGCACCGCCCGCGCCCTGCGCACCCGCTTCCGCCCCGGCGAGCGGGTGGCGGTGTGGTCGGCCAACCGGCCCGAGTGGGTGATGCTGGAATTCGGCTGCGCGCTGGCCGGCCTGGTACTGGTCACCGTCAACCCGGCCTTCCGCGCGCAAGAGGTGCAGTACGTGCTGAACCAGTCCAAGGCCGCCGGCGTGCTGGTGGCCGACCAGTTCCGCGGCAACCCGATGCTTGCCACGGTGCAGCAGGTGGCGCCCGCCTGCCCCACGCTGCGCGAAGTCATCCGCCTGGACGACTGGGCCAGCTTCATCGCCGCCGGCGACGACACCACCATCGCCCTGCCCGATGTGCAGCCGCGTGACGCGGTGATGATCCAGTACACCTCGGGCACCACCGGCTTTCCCAAGGGCGCGCTGCTGCACCACCAGGGCCTGGCCAACAACGGCGCGCACACCGCCGACCGCATGGGCGTGGCCGACGGCGCGGTGTGGATCACCACCATGCCGTTGTTCCACACCGGCGGCTGTGTCTGCTGCGTGATCGGCGCCGTCTCGCGCCGCTGCACCCAGGTGCTGCTGGAAGCCTTCGAGCCCGGCCTGGTGCTGGAGCTGTTCGAGACCTACCAGGGCAACGCCATGGTCGGCGTGCCCACCATGCTGATCGCGATGCTGGAGCACCCGCGCTTTGCCGAGACCGACCTGTCATCGGTGCGCGCCATCTGCGCCGGCGGCTCCACCGTGCCGGCGGCCCTGGTCACCCGGCTGGAACAGACGCTGGGCGCACCCTTCACCATCGTCTTCGGCCAGACCGAATGCTCACCAGTGGCGCAGATGACGCGGGCCGACGACAGCGTGCAGGACAAGGCCGAGACCCTGGGCGGGCCGATGCCGCATGTGGAGGTGAAGATCATCGACCCGGCCAGCGGCGACACCCTGCCGATCGGCCAGATCGGCGAATACTGCACCCGCGGCTATCACGTGATGCACGGCTACTTCGACATGCCCGAAGCCACCGCCGCCGCCATCGACGCCGACGGCTGGCTGCACACCGGCGACCTGTGCGCGATGGACGCGCGCGGCTACTGCACGGTGGAAGGGCGGCTGAAGGACATGATCATCCGCGGCGGCGAAAACATCTACCCGCGGGAGCTGGAAGAACTGCTGTTCCGCCACCCCAGCGTGGGCAGCGTGGCGGTGGTGGGCCTGCCCGACGAGAAATGGGGCGAAGAGGTGGCCGCCTTCTTGCGGCCGGCACCTGGCGCGGTGGTCGACAAGGCCCAGCTGATCGACCACATGCGCGCCCACCTGGCACCGCACAAGACGCCGCGGCGCTGGTTCAGCCTGGCCGAATTCCCGCTCACCGGCTCGGGCAAGATCCAGAAGTTCAAGCTGCGCGAACTGCAGCAGGCGGGGCAGATTGCCGAGCTGTAGCGCGCGCCACCTGCCGGGCGCGGCCCAGCGCGCTGGGGCGACACGCTGCCTGGGCCGCTAGCGGGTTCGGCCGAACACCGCCAGCCGCATCGCGTCCACCACCTGCAGCCGCTGCTGGATGGCCGCGCGGGTCTGCGCCAGGGTCAGGGGCGTGGGCTCGATCGATGCATCCCGGTAGCGCTGCACGATGTCGGCCTGCACCAGCGTCTCGGCCAGCCAGCCATTCAGCTGCACGGCCTGGTCGGCCAACGCCGGTGGCGCAAACAGGAACAAGCCGCCGTGGAAGACCTGGTCGGGCCAGCCCAGCTCTTGCGCCGAGGGCACCGCATCCAGCATGGGCAGGCGCGCATCGGTCAGTGCGGCCAGCGCACGCACCCGGCCCGAGCGCAGCGGCCCGACCAGCACCGGAACCGGCGCCACCACGAAGTGGATGCGCCCGCCGATCAGATCGGGCATCCACGGGTCCTTGTAAGGCACATGCTGGGCCTGGATGCCCAGCCGTTTGCACAACCGTGCCGCCAGCAGATGGGCGGTGCTGCCTTCGCCGGTAGAGGCATAGTTCAGCGGGCCTTGTTGCTGCGCCATCGCCACCAGGGCCGCCACGTCGCGCAACGGCAAGTCGGCGCCGGTGGCCAGCAGCCAGCTGTCGCGGTTGACGGCGCCCACCGGGGCAAAGTCTTGCAGCGGGTCCAGCGGGCGGCGCTGGCTGTTCAGGTGCGAATAGGCCACATGGTCCAGGCCGCCCAGCAGCAGGCTGCCACTGTCGGGTGCAGCCGCCAGCACCGCATCCACGGCGATGGCGCCAGCCGCGCCGGGGCGGTTCAAAACCTGGCCAGGCACGCCGACGCGGCGCGCCAACGGCTCCACCAGCCAGCGTGCGATCAGGTCGGGCTGGCTGGCCGGCGGTGCCGGCACCACGAGCTGCAGCGTCTTGAGTGCGACAGCCGCATGGGCTGGGCCGATGGTGGTGGCCAGTGGCAGCGTGCTGGCGAGTGCGCTCTGCAGGATTTGGCGGCGAGAGGGCCCTGAAGGGCCGGGGCGGATGGTGTGCATGGCGCCATGTTGGCGCCGCGGCGTCTAGACCACAAGCGCACCCACTGGTAACGTGGCATGAGCAAACTGCTCATGCCGCCCGGGCCCGCTGCCGGGCGTTCACCGTCGACGATGGCCATCCACAAGCTGAGAGCGCTCGAGTACCTGGTCGCCGTGGTCGAGCACGGAGGGTTCAGTGCGGCGGCACGCAAGCTGGGGCTGGCGGCGCCCACGGTGCACCGGCTGGTGAAGGCGCTGGAGGCCGAGCTGGGCACCGTGCTGCTGGACCGTGCCACCACGCCGCTGCGGCCCACACCCGACGCCGTGGCCTATGTCGAGCGCGCCCGGTTGCTGCTGACAGAACTGCAGGGGCTGGACGCCAGCCTGCGGGACCAGGCGCTGGCGCCGTCCGGCACGGTGGTGGTGGCGGCGCAGAGCGTGGTGCTGCAGTTCGTGCTGGCCACGGTGCTGCCGCGTTTCCATGCGCTGCATCCGGGCGTGCGCATCGATCTGGTCGACGCCGGCACCGAACGTGATCTGGCCCGCCTGGGCGCCGATGTGCTGCTGCAGTTTGGCTGGCCCGTGAGCCAGGGCGCCAGTCTGCGCACCCTGGCCCACACACGCTGGCTGGTAGTGGCCAGCCCGGCCTATTGGGCCCGCCATGGCGTGCCGACGCATCCCGGTGAGCTGGCACGCCACCCCTGCGTGCTGTTCCGCGTGCCCTATGGCGAGGTGATGCGGCACTGGACGTTCGAGCGTGCCGGTGAGCGGGCGGTGGTCGAGGTGGACGGCTGGCTGCTGGGTGACCACCGCAGCGCGCTGGACGCCCCGGTGCTGGCCGGCCAGATGGTGGCACGCGTCAACGACCTGACCGCCCTGGCTGCGCTGCGCGATGGCCTGCTGCAGCCGGTGCTGCTGGATTGGACAGGCTTGCACGCGCCGCCGCTGAACCTGCTGATCCGCCGCGCGCTGTCACGCCAGCCGCGGGTGCGGGCCTGTGTCGATTTTCTGGCCGATGAAGCGGCCCAACTGGTGCGCCAGCGCCTGCCGGCGGGGCTGCCGGCGGTGATGCCCTCGCAGCCGCCAGACTGGTTCAAGCGCCGCGTCAGCTGATCCTCCGGCGCGCCACGCCACGCCACGCCGCACGGCGGCGCAACCAGCCTGCGCGTCAGTCCACGTCGTCCGGCGCGTAATGCCCCATGCGCTGGGCCTTGGTCTCGATGTAGCCGCGGTTGTGCAGGTTGGGTGGCGTGTGCAACGGCACCCGGGCCACCACGTCGATGCCCAGGCTCTGCAACGCATCGACCTTGACCGGGTTGTTGGTCAGCAGCCGCACCTGCCGCACGCCCAGATCACGCAGCATGCGCGCGGCAATGCCGTAGTCGCGCGCATCGTCGGGCAGGCCCAGCAGGCGGTTGGCCTGCACCGTGTCGGCGCCGGCCTGCTGCAGCGCATAGGCGCGGATCTTGTTGACCAGGCCGATGCCGCGCCCTTCCTGCCGCAGGTACAGCAGCACACCACGGCCGGCGTCGGCGATGGCTTTCAGGCCCGCTTCCAGCTGCGCGCCGCAATCGCACTTCAGGCTGTAGAGGGTGTCGCCGGTCAGGCATTCGCTGTGCATGCGGATCAGCACCGGCTCGTCGGCGCGCAGGTCGCCCAGGCTCATCGCAGCATGCTCCTGGCCGGTCTCCGGGTCGACCAGGCCGTGCAGGTCGAACTCGCCCCAGCGGGTGGGCAGCTTGCAGCTGACCAAGGCAACAGGGGTGGCAACGGCCAGGGCGATTTTCAGGCGTTCATTCATGGCAGCCCTGGATTGTCTGCCATCGGCCACCAGGGCATCGCCGCCTGCGGGACATGGCGTTTGCAGGCGCCAGACCGGCCGCCGCACCAGCCGCCAGACCAGCCGCCACAGCGCCTTCTAGACGATCCTGCTCTTGTGGCCGGCCCAGTACGCATCCCGCAGCTTGCGCTTGTACAGCTTGCCGGTGGGCAGGCGCGGCAGCTCGTGGCTGAAGTCGATGCTGCGC
>JBBRVT010000305.1:0-5751 GCA_038246615.1 Burkholderiales bacterium | reverse complement strand
AGGCCTTCGCCTCGCCGCCGAACTTCGCCGCCAGAATCGTCGTGATCGCCGCCGTCAGCGTCGTCTTGCCGTGGTCCACGTGACCAATCGTGCCCACGTTCACGTGCGGCTTGGTCCGTTCAAATTTGCCTTTTGCCATGTTGCGCGCTCCTCGCGATCAAACAGGAATGACTGAAAAGTCAGGGAAGTCAGGAAAAACTTGGTGCCCATGGCGGGAATCGGACCCGCGACCTCCCCCTTACCAAGGGGGTGCTCTACCACTGAGCCACATGGGCATCGACACAGGCCTGGGCTGCGACGCAACCCAGGCCGGTGCCGACACCGTACCAACCATCTGCAACACCACGACCCGGACATTGGAGCGGGAAGCGGGAATCGAACCCGCGTCATTAGCTTGGAAGGCTAAGGTTCTGCCACTGAACTACTCCCGCGACGTGACGCCATCTGTTGCCAGATCCGTCGCCGGCCCTGCCGCCCGCCGCACGCCAACATTCGCGCATGCAACGGGTTGTCAAAAAAGTTCGCCTTGGTGGAGGAGGCTGGATTCGAACCAGCGTAGGCGTAAGCCAACAGATTTACAGTCTGCCCCCTTTAGCCACTCGGGCACCCCTCCGCAGCGAACTCGGGACTATAGCAGAGCTGACTGCAAAGGCACAAACAGCCAGGCGTTGGGCACTGACTGGTCGGCCCGGGCATCAGGCCGACCAGTCGATGGCCGGCGTGCCCCGGGCAGCGAGGAAATCCCGCACCGCCATGAAGTGCCCGCAGCCGATGAACGGCAGCGGTGGCCGGCGCGCGGACAGCGGCGACGGGTGGTTGGCCAGCAGCACTTTGTGGCGGCCGCCGCCGGCCGCGTCGATCAAGCCGGCCTTGGCCTGGGCGAACGCGCCCCACAGCAGATAGACCTTGTCGCCGGGATCGGCGGCGGTCGCTTCGATCAGCGCATCTGTCAGCGCCTCCCAGCCATGCCCGGCATGGGCGGCCGGCTGGCCGTCTTCCACCGTCAGCACGGTGTTGAGCAGCAGCACGCCCTGGCGCGCCCATCCGCCCAGGTGGCCGTGCGGCGGATGCGGCACGCCCAGGCTGCGCGAGATCTCGTCGAGCATGTTGCGCAGGCTGGGCGGCGGCTTGACCCCGGCCGGCACCGAGAACGCCAGCCCCTCGGCCTGGCCGGCGCCGTGGTACGGGTCCTGGCCCAGGATGACCACCCGCACGGCGGTGCGTGGCGTCAGCTGCAGAGCGTGCAGCACCTGCACCGGGTAGATGCGGGCGCCCGCAGCCTGGCGCTGGGCGACATGGGCCAGCAGCGCCTGCCCGGCCGGCGACACGGCCCAGGCCTGCACCAGCGGTGCCCAGTCGGCCGGCGCGTCGGCCAGCACCTGCGCCAGCGGCAGCAGCAGCTGGTTGCCAGGCGGCGTGGCGGGAAACAGCGCGGGCTGGTCGGCCAAGTCAGCCCGATCAGCCGAATACCGCAGCCAGCGCGGCGCCGGGGTCGTCGGCGCGCATGAAGGCCTCGCCCACCAGGAAGGCCGGCACGCCCGCGGCGCGCATGCGCTGCACGTCGGCACGGCCCGAAATACCCGACTCGGTGACCAGCAGCCGGTCGGCCGGCACCCGCGGCAGCAGGCCCAGGGTGGTGTCGAGCGACACCTCGAAGCTGCGCAGGTTGCGGTTGTTGATGCCCAGCAGCGGCGTCTTCAGGCGCAGCGCGCGGCCCAGCTCGTCGCCGTCATGCACTTCCACCAGCACGTCCATGCCCAGCGCCAGCGCGGCGTCTTCCAGCTCGGCCATCTGCGCATCGGCCAGGCAGGCGGCGATCAGCAGGATGCAGTCGGCGCCCATCGCCCGGGCCTCCAGCACCTGGTAGGGGTCGATCATGAAGTCCTTGCGCAGCACCGGCAGGCTGCAGGCGGCGCGCGCCTGCTGCAGGAAATCGGCATGGCCCTGGAAGAACTGCGCGTCGGTCAGCACGCTGAGGCAGGCAGCGCCATGGGCGGCGTAGCTGGCGGCGATGTCGGCCGGGCGGAAGTCGGCCCGGATGACGCCCTTGCTGGGGCTGGCTTTCTTGATTTCGGCAATCACGCCGGGCAGGCCGGCGGCCTGCCTGGCGCGCAGCGCAGCGGCATAGCCGCGCGGGGCGGATTGCGTTGCGGCCAATTCGCGCAAGTCCGCCTCGCTGCGCAGCGCGCGGGCGGCGGGGATCTCTTCGCGCTTGACCGCGACGATCTTGTCGAGGATGTCGCTCATGCCGATGCCAGCGCCTGGCTGCGCCCGACGAACTGGTGCATGCGCGCCTGCGCCTGGCCCGAGGCCAGCGCCTCGCGCGCCAGGCCGACGCCATCGACCATGCTGGCCGCGACGTTGGCGGCATACAGCGCCACGCCGGCATTGAGGATGACGATGTCGCGCGCCGGGCCGGGCTCGTTGGCCAGCACCGCCAGCAGCAGCGCCTTGCTCTGCTCGACCGTCTCCACCCTCAGCGAGCGGCCGCTGGCCATGGTGAGGCCGAAGTCCTCGGGGTGGATCTCGTATTCGCGGATGCCGCCGCCCTTGTACTCGCCCACCATGGTGGCCGCGCCCAGCGAGACCTCGTCCAGGCCGTCGCGGCCGTAGACCACCACCGCATGCTCGGCGCCCAGGCGCTGCAGCGCGCGCACCTGGATGCCCACCAGGTCGGGGTGGAACACGCCCATCAGGATGTTGGGCGCGTCGGCCGGGTTGGTCAGCGGGCCCAGGATGTTGAAGATGGTGCGCACGCCCAGCTCACGCCGCACCGGGCCCACGTTCTTCATCGCCGGGTGGTGGTTGGGCGCGAACATGAAGCCGATGCCGGTGTCGGCAATGCAGCGTGCGATGGCCTGCGGGCTCAGCGTCATCGGCACGCCCAGCGCCTCCAGCACGTCGGCGCTGCCGCTCTTGCTCGACACGCTGCGGTTGCCATGCTTGCTGACACGCGCGCCGGCGGCGGCGGCCACGAACATGCTGCAGGTGCTGATGTTGAAGGTGTGCGAGCCATCACCGCCGGTGCCCACGATGTCGACCAGGTGGGTGCGGTCGGCCACGTGCACCTTGGTGGAGAACTCGCGCATCACCTGCGCGGCAGCGGTGATCTCGCCGATGGTCTCCTTCTTGACCCGCAGTCCGGTCAGCAGCGCGGCCATCATCACCGGCGACATCTCGCCGCCCATGATGCGGCGCATCAGCGCCAGCATCTCGTCGTGGAAGATCTCGCGGTGCTCGATGGCGCGGGTCAGGGCTTCGGCGTCGGTGATGGGCATGGGGCTGCCTTTGCTCAGGTGGGGCCGCTCACGCGGGGTCGGTCAGCAGGCTGCGCAGCTGCCGCACGGCGGTGTCGACTTGCGCGGTGTTCACGTCCAGGTGCGTCACCAGGCGCAGGCGGTACAGCCCGGTGAACAGCACACCCTGCTCGGCCGCGCGCCGCAACAGGCTGGCGCCATCGATGTGGCTGGCCAGGTCGATGAAGACGATGTTGGTGTCGGGCGACACCACCGTCACGCCCGGAATGCCGGCCAGGCCTTCAGCCAGGCGGCGGGCGTTGGCATGGTCGTCGGCCAGCCGCCGGACGTGGTGGCTGAGCGCGTGGTCGGCGGCCGCCGCCAGCACACCCGCCTGGCGCATGCCGCCGCCCAGCACCTTGCGCCAGCGGCGGGCGCTGTCGATCAGCGCGGCCGAGCCCACCAGGGCCGAGCCAGCCGGCGCACCCAGGCCCTTGCTGAAGCAGACCGACACGCTGTCGTACAGCCCGGCGATAGCCCGCGCCGCCGCCAACGGGTCGCCACCGTGCTGCGGCGCCCCGGCCACGGCGGCGTTGAACAGCCGCGCGCCGTCCAGGTGCGTGGCCAGGCCGTGCTGGCGCGCCAGCGCAGTGGCCTGCTGCTGCCAGGCCAGCGGCATCACCTGGCCGCCGAAGGTGTTTTCCAGTGCCAGCAGCCGGGTGCGGGCAAAGTGGGCGTCGTCGGGCTTGACGGCTGCGGCGATGTCGGCCAGCGCCAGCGTGCCGTCGGTCTGGTGGGCGATGGGCTGCGGCTGGATGCTGCCCAGCACCGCCGCGCCACCGCCTTCATATTTGTAGGTGTGGGCGTGCTGGCCGACCAGGTATTCGTCGCCACGCTGGCAGTGGGCCATCAGCGCGCACAGATTGCTCTGCGTGCCGGTGGGCATGAACAGCGCCGCCTCCTTGCCCAGCAAGGCAGCGATGCGCGCCTGCAGCGCGTTCACCGTGGGGTCGTCGCCGAACACGTCGTCACCGAGCGCGGCGCCGTGCATGGCGTCGCGCATGGCGGGCGTGGGCCGGGTGACGGTGTCGCTTCGGAGGTCGATCATGTCCATCGTGCGTGCGCCTTCAGCGCCCCAGGTTCAGGAAGTTGCGCAGCATCGCATGGCCGTGTTCCGACAGGATGGACTCGGGGTGGAACTGCACACCCTCCAGCGGGTTGGCGGTGCCAGCCAGGGCACGGTGGCGCACGCCCATGATCTCGCCGTCTTCGCTGGTGCTGGTCACCACCAGGTCGGGCGGGCAGGTGGCACGCTCGATCACCAGCGAGTGGTAGCGGATCACGCTGAATTCCTTCGGCAGGCCGAGGTACACACCCTGCTGGTCGGTGCTGAGCGTGCTGGCCTTGCCGTGCATCTGCTGCTGCGCGCGCACGATGCGCCCGCCGAGCGCCGCGCCGATGCTCTGGTGGCCCAGGCACACGCCCAGGATGGGCAGCTTGCCCACCAGTTCGCGCACCGCTGGCACGCACACACCGGCTTCGGCGGGAGAGCAGGGGCCCGGCGACAGCACCAGGTGGCTGGGTCGCAGCGCGGCGATCTCGGCCGGGCTGATGGCGTCGTTGCGGACCACCTGCACCTGTTGCCCCAGCTCACCGAAGTACTGCACCAGGTTGAAGGTGAAGCTGTCGTAGTTGTCGATCATCAGCAGCATGGTCAGGACTCCCGCCGGGCCGCCCCAAGGGAGGCCTGCGCCCCCTTGGGCGGCAGTGAACGAAGTGAACGTGGGGGCAGCATGGTCAGAAGCCTTCTTCGACCAGCTCGGCGGCGCGGATCAGCGCTCGCGCCTTGTGCTCCGTCTCTTTCCACTCCATCTCGGGCACGCTGTCGGCCACCACGCCGGCCGCAGCCTGCACGTACAGGGTGTTGTCCTGCACGATGCCGGTGCGGATGGCGATGGCCACGTCCATGTCGCCGGCAAAGCTGAGGTAGCCACAGGCGCCGCCGTAGATGCCGCGCTTCACCGGCTCCAGCTGATCGATGACTTCCATCGCGCGGATCTTGGGCGCGCCGGTCAGCGTGCCGGCCGGAAAGGTGGCGCGCAGCACGTCCATGTTGCTCATGCCGTCTTTCAGCATGCCTTCCACGTTGCTGACGATGTGCATCACGTGTGAATAGCGCTCCACCGCAAAGGCCTCGGTCACCTGCACCGTGCCGGTCTTGGCGATGCGGCCGATGTCGTTGCGCGCCAGGTCGATCAGCATCAGGTGCTCGGCGCGCTCCTTCGGGTCGGCCAGCAGGTCGGCCTCGGTGGCCTTGTCGTGCTCGGGCGATGTGCCGCGCGGGCGGGTGCCGGCCAGCGGGCGGATGGTGATCTTGTCGCCCTCGGGCGTGCGTTCATGCCGCACCAGGATCTCGGGCGACGCGCCAACCACCTGGAAATCACCGAAGTCGTAGAAGTACATGTACGGGCTGGGGTTCAGGCTGCGCAGTGCCCGGTACAGGCTCAGCGGGCTT
>JBBRVT010000304.1:0-5755 GCA_038246615.1 Burkholderiales bacterium | reverse complement strand
GGTCGGCCCGCCAAACTCGCCCAGGCCGGTGTCCATCAGGATGCGGCGGTTGCCGGCCACCACCAGGAAGGGCGTGAACGGGATGTCGATGTAGTCGGTCGGCAGGTTCTGCGACGCCAGCAGCGCGCGCACCTCGGCCAGTGGCGCGTTCTTCACGAACTCTTCGCCCAGCGGCCGGCGTGCCACGCCGTCCAGCAGAGAAATCACCTCGGCGTCGCCCACCTTCGTGCGGCGAAAGCCGATGGCCGGCAAGGTGGGCGTGCCCAGGTTGGGCGCGTTCTGCGCCCAGGCGGGCACGAAAGAGCCGGCCGCATAGGCGGCGGAGGTGGCCAGGCTGGCGCTGAGAAAGTGGCGGCGGGACAACATGGGCATCATGGCTCCATCAAGGGTTACATAGCGGGCGATGCCAGCGGCAGGCGTGATCATCTTCGAAAACCACTGGATTGGTCCTTTCGTTGGCGATGGATCTCTGCGCCGGCCTGCGCAGGCCGCACTCAGAACGGGTACTGGCGCGGCGTCGTCTGCACCGTGATCCAGCGCAGCTCGGTGAATGCATGCACGCCGGCCTTGCCGCCGAAGCGGCCCATGCCCGACCCCTTCACGCCGCCAAAGGGCATCTGCGCCTCGTCGTGCACGGTGGGGCCGTTGATGTGGCAGATGCCGCTCTCGATGCGCCGGGCCACGTTCATCGCGCGCGCCAGGTCGCGGCCGAACACCGCTGCCGACAGGCCGTATTCGCTGTCGTTGGCGCAGGCGATCGCGGCCTCCACGCCGTCCACCCGCACGATGCACTTCACCGGGCCGAAGGTTTCCTCGTGGTAGATGCGCATCGCCGGTGTCACATGGTCGAGGATGGTGGCCGGCATCAGCGTGCTGTCGGCGCGGCCGCCGCACACCAGCTTGGCGCCGCGCTCCAGCGCGTCGGCGATCAGCGCGTTGCAGTGCTCCACCGTGCCCATGCCGATCACCGACCCCAGCACCACCGGCTCGGGCTTGCGCGGGTCGCCCAGCGGCAGGCTGCGCGCCTTCTTGGCGAACATGGCGACGAAGTCGTCGGCCACCTTGCGGTCGACGATCAGGCGCTCGGTCGACATGCAGATCTGGCCGCTGTTGGCAAAGGCGCCGAAGGCGGCGGCGTTGACGGCGTCGTCCAGGTTGGCATCGTCCAGCACCAGCAGCGGGGCCTTGCCGCCCAGCTCCAGCACCACCGGCTTCAGGTGTTTGGCGCAGGTCATCGCGATCAGGCGGCCCACCCGCGTGCTGCCGGTGAAGTTGACGCGCCGCACCGCCGGGTGGGCCACCATCGCCTCCACCACCGCGCCGGCATCGGCCGGAGCATTGGTGATGTAGTTCAGCACGCCAGCCGGAAAGCCCGCGTCCTGAAAGGCCTCGGCAATCAGCTGGTGGGTGCGCGGGCAGTTCTCGCTGCCCTTCAGCACCACGGTGTTGCCGCAGGCCAGCGGCACGCAGACCGCACGCACCGCCAGGATGACCGGCGCGTTCCACGGCGCGATGCCCAGCACCACGCCGGCGGGCTGTCGCACGCCCATCGCCAGGCTGCCCGGCACGTCCGACGGGATCACCTCGCCGGTGATCTGCGTCGTCAGCGCCGCCGCCTCGCGCACCATGCTGGCCGCCAGCATCACGTTGAAGCCAGCCCACATGCCGGTGGCACCGGTCTCGGCAGAAACCGCCTCGGCGAACTTCGGCGTCTTGGCCTCCAGCGCGTCGGCTGCCTTCAGCAGCAGCGCGCGCCGCTCGCCTGGGCCCGTCAGGCTCCAGGTCTTGAAGGCTTCGGCCGCTGAATCGACAGCGGCGATGGCGTCGTTGACGCTGGCCGCCGGCGCGCGCGTGGCGACGCTGCCGTCCAGCGGGTTGCGGCGCTCGAAGGTGGCGCCCTTCTCGGCGCTGACGGCCAGGCCGTTGATGAGCATCGTCAAGTCGGACATGGGTTGGTCCTTGGAGGAGGTGGAAGTTTTTTGCGCACCGGCGCCCGCACCTGCACCTGCACCTGCACCTGCACCTGCACCTGCACCGGCGCCCGTCCCCGCGCCCGTCCCCGCGCCCAGGTAGGCCTGGCGGATGACACTGGACCGCGCCAGCAGCGACGCCGGCCCGCTGGCCACCAGGCGGCCGCGCTCCAGCACATAGCCGCGGTCGGCCACGGCCAGCGCCTTGCGCACGTTCTGTTCGACCATCAGCACAGTGGTGCCGGCGTCGGCAATGCGGCGGGCGATGGCCAGCAGTTCGTCCACCATCTTCGGCGCCAGGCCCAGCGACGGTTCGTCGAGCATCAGCAGCCTGGGCGCGCTCATCATGGCGCGGGCCACGGCCACCATCTGCTGCTCACCGCCGCTCATCGTGCCGGCCAGCTGGCGCGCACGCTCAGCCAGTTTCGGAAAGTCTTGAAAGGCCTGCTGCAGCCGCTGCGCACGCTCGGCCGCAGGCACCAGCCAGCCGCCCAGCTCCAGGTTCTCGGCCACCGTCATCTGCGGAAACAATTGCCGGCCTTCGGGCACCAGCACCAGGCCGCGCTGCACCAGCGCGCTGGTCTTGGCGCTGGTGTCGATGGTGTCGCCGTCCAGCTGCAGCCGGCCCTGCCGCGGGATCAGGCCGTTGATGGCCTTCAGCAGCGTGGTCTTGCCGGCGCCGTTCGGGCCCAGGATCACGGTGAGGCCGGGGCGCGCCTCCAGAGACAGCTCACGCAGCACCAGAAAGGCACCGTAGCCGGCCGACAGCCCTTCGATCTTCAGGTGCGCCAGGCGGCGGTCGAGCATGCGCTCGATGCCGTTGTTCATCCGGCCTCCACCATCTCGTCGCCCAGGTAGGCTTCGATCACCTCGGCATTGCGCACCACCTCGGAAGGCAGCCCGTCGGCGATCTTGCGGCCCTGGTGCAGCACGATGACGCGCTCGACATAGCGCAGCAGCGTGGTCACCGCATGCTCGATCCAGACCACGGTCAGGTCCAGCTCGTCGCGCAGGCGGCGGATCAGCTGCGCCATCGCATCGATCTCGTTCTCGGTCAGCCCGGCGGCCACTTCGTCGAGCAGCAGCAGCCTGGGCCGCGTGGCCAGCGCCATGCCGATCTCCAGCAACCGCTGCTGGCTGGGTGTGATGGCCGCTGCAGGCAGCGCTGCCTGCGCTGTCAGGCCGATCAGGTTCAGGATGCTGGTCTCGTCCTTCAGCAGCCAGGACGCCTGCCGCTTGCGGCCGGCAAACTGCAGGCCGAAGTCGATGTTGGCGGCCACGCTCAGCTCGGCAAACACACGCGGCGTCTGGAAGGTGCGCGCAATGCCCTGCTGCGCATAGCGGTGCGGCGGCGCACCCGACAGCCGCTTGCCGGCGGCAAACAGATCACCGGCCGTGGGCGCCACCACGCCCGACAGCGCGTTGAAGAAGGTGGTCTTGCCGGCGCCGTTGGGGCCGATGATGCCGACCAGCTCACCCGGCGCAAACACCGCGCTCACGGCGTCCACCGCGGTCAGCCCGCCAAAGCGCACCGTGACGCCGCGCGCCTCCAGCAAGGGGTGGCCGTTCACCGCGCCGCCTTGCTGCCGCGGATGACCGCGCGCCAGCCGCCACGCACGTCGTCACGCCACTGCGTGAAGGTGGCAGCGCGCAGCGACGCCAGCCCGCCCGGCAAATACAGCACGCACAGGATCAGCAGCAGGCCCAGCGACATCATGTAGATCTGCGGCGCCTGCAGGCGCAGGGTTTCGGCCAGCAGGCTGAACACCACCGCAGCGATCAGCGGGCCCCACAGCGTGGCCGCGCCGCCGATCAGCGCGATCAGCACCGTCTGGAAGCCGATGAAGGGGTTGAACACGGTGGCAGGGTCGATGTAGGTCCAGCGCACGCTCATCGCCGCGCCCACCGCGCCGGCAAACGCGGCAATCAGCGCGAAGCCGGCAATCTTCACCAGCCTGGTGTTCACGCCCAGGGTCTGCGCGCGCTGCTCGTCGGCGCCGATGCCCACCAGCGCCAGCCCGAAGCGGCTGCGCCGCACGACGATGGACACCGCGATCGCCAGCACCGCCAGGCCCAGCACGGTGAGGTACACGGTGTCGCGCTCGGGCACCACGGTGAGCACCCGGCCCACCGTGCCGGTGACCTGCTTCTCCCAGAAGGTGATGGCATGGCGGATCAGCTCGGTCATGCCGAAGGTCAGCACCGCAAAGTAGGTGCCGCGCAGGTGCAGCACCGCCGCGCCCATCACTGCGGCCACGGCGGCGGCAACCAGCGCGCCCAGGCCGATGGCGGCCAGCCAGGGCAGATGCTCCAGCCACAGCGCGCTGGTGTAGGCGCCGATGCCGAAGAAGGCCGAGGTGGCCAGCGACAGGTAGCGGGTGCTGCCGCAAAACAGGCTCCAGCTCGACGACAGCGCTGCATACATCAGGCAGGTCAGCGCCATCGACACGGCGAAATCACTGCCGTAGTGTTGCAGCGCCAGCGCCCAGCCCGCCAGGCCGAAGAGGATGAGAAAGTCGCGTGTCATCGGCGTGCAAAGAGTCCGTTGGGGCGCCACAGCAGCACCGCGATGAAGATGCCGTACGACAGCAAAGATTTGAGCGACGGGCTGGTGAAGTGCATGCCCACCGCCTCCACCACGCCCAGCGCCAGGCCGCCGACCAGCGCGCCGGTCATGCTGCCGAAGCCGCCGAGCGTGATGACGATCAGCGCCGTCACCGTGTAGGGCTCGCCCATCGACGGCGAGATGGTGTAGGTCATGCTCAGCAGGCAGCCGGCCACGCCGCTCAGGCCCAGGCCGATGCCGAACATCAGCGGGTGCAGCCGCTCGGTGTCGATGCCCACCAGCTGCGCGCCGGTGGGCGACTGCATCAGCGCGCGCACGCCCTTGCCGTACAGCGTGCAGCGCAGCACCGTGATCAGCGCTGCGCTGAAGGCCAGCGCCAGCGCCAGCAGCAGCAGCTTGTTGGCGGCAAACTGCGCGCCGCCGATGGCCACCGGGTCGGCCATGAAGTCGTAGCCGCGCAGGTCACCGCCCCACACCACCTGGGCGAAGTTCTGCACCAGAAACATCAGCCCGAAGCTGACCATCAGGCCGCGCGCCTCGAACACGTCCAGGTTGGGGCTGGTGCGCGTCAGCCGGCGGAAGGTGAGCCGGTGGATCACCAGCCCCAGCGCCATCAGCAGCGCGAAGGAGATCGGCACCATCGCCAGCGGGTTGATGCCCAGGCTGTTCTGCGCCGTCCAGGTGAGAAAGGCGCCCACCATCAAGAACTCGCCATGCGCGATGTTCAGGATGCGCATCAGCCCGTACTGCAGGTTCAGCCCCAGGGCGACGAGCGCGTACACGCCCCCGGTGATCAGACCGGAGGCGATCAGCTCGGCCCAGGCGCCTGCCGTCATGCCGGTTTCAAGTGCTCAGGTGCGCAGGTGCGCAGGTGCGTGCTCAGCCGCTCAGACCCATGCCGGCTTGGCCGCCACCAGCGGCGCGGTGGCGCTGGCCTTGGGCCAGACCACCTCGAACTCGCCCTTCTGCCACTGGCTCACCGTGCCGGGTGTGCCCACGTTCTCGCTGCCAGCGAAGCGGATCTTGCCGAGGATGGTGCTGTGGTCGGTGCTGGCCACGTAGTCGCGGATGGCCTTGCGGTCCAGGCCGGCCTTGCCGACGGCGTTGGTCAGGATCTCCAGCGACGCCCAGGTGGCGCCACTGGCCCAGCGGTCGGGCTCCTTGGCGGCGCCGAACTTCTTCACATGGGCGTCGAAGTAGGCCTTGGCGGCGGGGCTGG
>JBBRVT010000303.1:0-5766 GCA_038246615.1 Burkholderiales bacterium | reverse complement strand
TACCTGATGGGCAGCAGCACGCTGCCCCGCTGACAAGGCTCGGCCCGCAAGTGCCTGCGGCGCTTCACGCGCGGCCTGGCCTGACCAGCCGGACTCAGTACCAACCCTGAGGGCTAGGTGCTGCATGCCACAATCCGCAGCGTTTTTCTTCCGGCCCGCTGTTGCCGGGCGCGCTGTTCCCAGCGTACCCGGTGCGCGTGCTGCACCCACCCTTGCGCCCTGATCCACTCATCGAGATCGACCACGTCACGTTTGGCTACGACAGCAGTCGCACCATCCTGAACGACGTCAACCTGCGCTTCGCGCGCGGCCAGGTCACGGCTGTGCTGGGGGGCTCGGGCTGCGGCAAGACCACGCTGCTGCGGCTGATCGGCGGCGTGCACCCGGCCAACAGCGGCCGGGTGGTGTTCGACGGCGAGGTGGTCGACACCCGCGACCGCCCGCAGCTCTACCGCCTGCGCCGCCGTCTGGGCATGCTGTTCCAGTTCGGCGCGCTGTTCACCGACCTGTCGGTCTTCGACAACGTGGCCTTCCCGCTGCGCGAGATGACCGACCTGCCCGAGCCGCTGATCCACGACATCGTGCTGATGAAGCTCAACGCTGTGGGCCTGCGCGGCGCGGCGGCCTTGAAGATCGCCGAGGTGTCGGGCGGCATGGCGCGGCGCATTGCGCTGGCGCGTGCCATCGCGCTCGACCCCGAACTGATCATGTACGACGAGCCCTTCGCAGGGCTCGACCTGATCAGCATGGGCGTGGCTGCCAAGCTGATCCGCACCCTCAACGACGTGACCGGTGCCACCTCGCTGGTCATCAGCCACGACGTGCCGCAGTGCATGGCCATCGCCGACTGGGTGGTGCTGATGGCCACCGGCGGGCGCATCGTGGCCCAGGGCACGCCGGCCGAGTTGATGGCCAGCACCGACCCCGAGGTGCGCCAGTTCGTGCGCGGCGAGCCCGACGGGCCGGTCAAGTTCCATTACCCCGCCCGGCCGATGGCCGAGGACTTCGGGCTGGGGGCCCGCTGATGGGGCGGCTGATGGGGCGGCTGATGGGGCGGCTGACAGGCTTCGTGCAGGGCATCGGCGCGCGGGTGCTGGCATCGCTGCAGGGCCTGGGTCATGCGGCGCTGTTCTTCGTCGGCTTGATGGCCGTGCTGCCGCAGTCGTTGCGCCGCTTCGGGCTGGTGGTGACCCAGGTCTACGCCATCGGCAACCGGTCGCTGGTGATCATCCTGGCCTCGGGTCTGGCGGTGGGCTTCGTGCTGGCGCTGCAGATGTACTACGCCCTGGTCACCTACGGCGCGGCCGAGAGCCTGGGCCTGGTGGTCAACCTGAGCCTGGTGCGCGAGCTGGGCCCGGTGGTCACGGCGCTGCTGTTTGCCGGCCGGGCCGGCACGTCGCTCACCGCCGAGATCGGGTTGATGAAGGCAGGTGAGCAACTGGCGGCGATGGAGCTGATGGCCATCGACCCGCGTGCAAGGGTGCTGGCACCGCGCTTCATCGCCGGCGCCATCAGCATGCCGCTGCTGGCGATCCTGTTTTCGGCCGTCGGCATCCTGGGCGCCTGGGTGGTGGCGGTGGGGCTGATCGGCATCGACGCGGGCAACTTCTGGTCGATCCAGCAGAACAAGGTCGACATCTGGCGCGATGTGGGCAACGGCGTGGTCAAGAGCATGGCGTTCGGTGTCATCTGCACCTTCGTGGCGCTCTACCAGGGCTACGAGACGCAGGCCACGCCCGAGGGTGTGGCCCACGCCACCACGCGCACCGTGGTGATCTCGTCGTTGGCGGTGCTGGGCATGGACTTCATCCTCACCGCGCTGATGTTCTCCACGCCTTGAATCTGGCAAGCTGCAACCAACACAGGACATTCCATGGGCAAGAAGGGCATTGAAATTGGGGTGGGGCTGTTCGTGCTGCTTGGGCTGGCGGCGCTGCTGTTCGTGGCGCTGAAGGCGGCCAACCTCGCCAGCTTCGGCCAGGCCGACAGCTACACCGTCACCGCCCGCTTCGACAATATCGGCGGGCTGAAGGCGCGCGCGCCGGTGCGCGCTGCCGGCGTGGTGGTGGGCCGCATCACCGGCATCCAGCTCGACGCCAAGACCTTCCAGGGCGTGGTGACGATGGAGATCGACCGCAGCTACCAGTTTCCGAAGGACAGCTCGGCCAAGATCCTCACCGCCGGCCTGCTGGGCGACCAGTACGTCGGCCTGGAGGCCGGCGGCGAGGTCGACAACCTGGCGCCCGGCGCCACCATCAAGCAGACCCAGTCGGCGGTGGTGCTGGAAAACCTGATCGGCCAGTTCCTGTTCAACCAGGCCGCCGACGCCGGCAGCGCGGCCGCCCCGGGGCCCAAGCCATGAGTGCGCGCTTGTTGCCAGCCCTGCTGCTGGCCGCCTTGGTGGCGCTGACCGGCTGCGCCAGCGTACCAGCCGGCGCGCCGGCGCGGGGCGACCCCTGGGAGCGTCTGAACCGCCAGACCTTCGCCTTCAACGAGGCGGTGGACCAGGCCGCGATCAAGCCCGCCGCCCAGCTCTACCAGGCGGTGGTGCCGGGTGTGGTGCGCAAGGGCGTCGATCAATTCTTCGGCAATATCGGCGACGCCTGGACCACCATCAACCTGCTGCTGCAAGCCAAGCCCGTGGCGGCGCTGAACATGGGCCTGCGCACGGCGGTCAACAGCGTGTTTGGCTTTGGCGGCGTGCTCGACCTGGCCGAAGAGGTCGGACTGGAGCGATTCACCAGCGAGGACCTGGGCCAGACCCTGGGCTTCTGGGGCATCCAGAGCGGCCCGTACCTGGTGCTGCCTCTGCTGGGCCCGTCGACGCTGCGTGACAGTGCGGCCAGGCTGCTGGAGATCAACGACTCGCCAGTCAACCTGGTCTGGCAGGAGCCGCGTGACCACAACCCGGCCAATCTGCTGCTGCTGGTGAGCGCCCGCGCCAACCTGCTCAACGCCAGCCGGGTGTTCGACCAGATCGCGCTGGACAAATATGTGCTGCTCCGCGACGCCTACCTGTCGCGCCGCCGCAGCCTGATCTATGACGGCGAGCCGCCCGACGATGAGGCCGGCGGCCCGGAGCCGTACAAGAAGCAACTGCTACCGTAATGAGCACATGTGAAGCAATCTGCCGGGGCCTGCCAACCGCCGGCATGCTGCCAGCGTTCAATCAGGGCCGCATGCTGCGGCCGCCGCAGGAAAGGATGATGTGATGCAACGACGTTTCTGGATGGCCGCCCTGGGCCTGGCTGCGGGTCTGGCGGCCAGCCCGCTGTTGCGGGCCGAACCGGTGGCCGCCGACGCCTTCGTCAAACAGGTCTCGGGCGATGTGATCGACGCTGTCAAGGCTGACAAGGCGATCCAGGCCGGTGACGTGGCGCGCATCCGCACGTTGGTCGATGCCAAGGTGATGCCGCATGTCAACTTCCCGCGCATGACGGCCAGCTCGGTCGGCCCGCAGTGGCGCAGCGCCACGCCCGATCAGCAAAAGCGCATGCTTGTCGAGTTCCAGACCCTGATGGTCAACACCTACTCAGGCGCGCTCAGCCAGGTCAAGGACCAGTCGGTGGTGGTCAGGCCACTGCGGGCTGCGGCGGGGCAGGCCGAGCTGGTGGTGCGCAGCGAGGTGCGCGGCAAGGGCGAACCGATCCAGCTGGACTACCGGCTGGAGAAGGCCGGCGACGGCTGGAAGATCTACGACGTGAATGTCGGCGGCTTCTGGCTGGTCGATGCCTACCGGGGCCAGTTCGCCAAAGACCTGAGCAACGGCGGTATGGATGCCCTGATCACCCGCCTGACCGAGAAGAACAAGAGCCTGGCGGCGGCCAAGTAGGCGCGGCAACTCGCATGGCCACCACCATCGCGCTGCCAGCGCGCATCACCATGGGCGACGCGCGCGCCACGCTGGCGCTGCTGCAGCCGCAGCTGCAAGCCGCTGACATGCCAGTGATCGATGCCACCGCCCTGGTGGACCTGGACACCGCCGCCCTGGCCGTGCTGCTGGACAGCCAGCGTCAGGCGCGGGCCGCCGGCAAGCAGCTGCAGGTGGTGGGTGCGCCGCCGAAGCTGGCGCAGTTGGCCAGCCTGTACGGTGTGGCGGAGTTGCTGGGCCTGCAACCTGGCCTTCAACCCGGCACTCAACCAAGCACTCAACCCGGCGCCATATAGCGCTTGGCGCGCAGGTTGCGCTTGATCTCCTGCATCATCGGCCGCAGCGCCGGGCCCAGCCGCAGCGCCACGCCGGTGGTCAGGATGTCGATGATGGTCAGGTGCAGCAGGCGCGACACCATCGGGCTGTAGCGGTCGTAGTCTTCCGGGTGGTCGGCGGCCAGCAGCACCTGGCCATGGCCCAGCGCCAGCTGGGCCAGTGGTGACCCGCTGGCGGTGATGACGATCACCGTGGCGCCTTTGCGCCGGGCGATGTCGGCGGCGTCGATCAGGTCGCGGCTGCGGCCTGAATTGCTGATCACCACCGCGCAGTCGCCCGGGCCCAGCATGGTGGCGGCCATCACCTGCACATGGCCGTCGCTCACTGCGGCGGCGTGGACGCCCAGCCGGAAGAACTTGTGCTGCGCGTCCTGCGCCACGATGCCCGAATTGCCCACGCCATAGAACTCGACGCGCTTGCCGGCCTGGCCAGCGGCGGTCAGCGCGGCCAGCGCCTGCTCGAAGGCATGGCCGGCGGCGCTGTTGCGGTACTTCAGCATCGCTGCCACCGCGTTGTCGATCACCTTGACGATCAGGTCGCCGGGCTTGTCGTCTTCATCGACCGCGCGGTGCACGAAGGGCACGCCCTCGTTGACCGTGCCGGCCAGCTTGCGCTTGAAGTCGGCCAGGCCGTCGTAGCCCACGCTGCGGCAGAAGCGCACCACGGTGGGCTTGCTCACATGGGCCCGCTCGGCCAGCGCGCTCACCGGCAGCGTGGCAAAGCTGCGCGGGTCGGTCAGCAACAGCCTGGCCACGCGCTGCTCGGCCGGCGGCAAGGCGGGAATGGAGGCCTTGATGCGGTCAAGCATCACGCAACCAATTCTTCAAGGTGGCGGGCCGCCGCGCCGGGCCGCCCCAAGCAAGGCCCGATCCCCTCGGGGGATCGACCCGCGTCAGCGCGGGGCGAGGGGTCGGTATCACTGTTCTTCGTCCCAGGTGCAGCCATCCCTGGCCACCATGGCGCTGCTCGCCGGAGGCCCCCAGGTGCCCGCCGCATAAGTGCGCGGGCCGTTGGGGTCGGCAGCCCAGGCGTTGAGGATGGGCTCGACCCAGCGCCAGGCCTGCTCCTGCTCGTCGCTGCGCACGAACAGGTTCAAGCGGCCGGCGATGGCGTCCATCAGCAACCGCTCGTAGGCGCCCACCCGCTCGCTGGCAAAGGCCTTGTCGAAGTCG
This sequence comes from Burkholderiales bacterium, assembly GCA_038246615.1. Lineage (GTDB taxonomy): Bacteria > Pseudomonadota > Gammaproteobacteria > Burkholderiales > Burkholderiaceae_C > Pseudaquabacterium. Next base: position 387 of record JBBRVT010000303.1, on the reverse strand, counting down.
AGGTCCAGGCTCACCGGCGCCAGCAGTTCGCCCTGGGCGCCGCCCTTGGCCGCCAGCAGGTGCAGTTCCAGCCCGTCCTCGGGCTGCAGCTTGATCACCAGCTTGTTGGCCCGCGCCGAGCCGGGAAAGATCGGGTGCGGCACCTCGCGGAAGTTGACGACGATCTGCGCATGCCGCTCGGCCATGCGCTTGCCAGTGCGCAGGTAGAAGGGCACGCCGGCCCAGCGCCAGTTCTGCACCTCGGCGCGCAGCGCCACGAAGGTCTCGCAATGGCTGCCGGCGGGCACCTTCACCTCGTCCAGGTAGCCGGTCACCGGCCGGCCGTCCACCGTGCCGGCCTTGTACTGGCCGCGCACCACGTCACGCGCCACGCTCTCGGCGGTGAAG
>JBBRVT010000302.1:0-5772 GCA_038246615.1 Burkholderiales bacterium | reverse complement strand
CTCGGCTCCAACCATGTCAGCTTCGCGGTGTGCAGCGCCAACGGCCGGGTGCTGGCCGCCATCGACCTGAGCTACGACCGCGGCGGGCCGCCAGGCCGGTCCACCCACATCAAGCAGGCAGTGCTGGGGGCCTGCCGGGTGCGCTACCTGCGCTGCCCGGCCGACCACCTGCCGTCGATCCCCGAGCTGCAATTGCTGGTGCCGATGGGCAGCAATGCCTCACGCGGGCCGCAGCCGGCGCAGGGCCCGGCGGCGATGCCCGGTGCAGCGCCCGGCATCGGTGGCGCGTCGCGCCGGCGCGAGCGCAGCACGCTGTGGCAGGACTCGATGAGCTTTCACGATTCATTCTTCTCGTCGGGTTCACAGCGTGAGCTGGATTCGAGCCTGGGCGACCAGCGCGACCAGCGCGGCACGGCCGAGGCCGACATGGCGCCCGCTGGTATGGTGACGGATGAGCCCGCACCACCCAGGCAGCCGTTCCCGCACTGAGCCAGGCGCCACGCCGGCGCCGGGCGCGCCCCTGACGCCACAAACGCTACAACCGCCACAAACGCCAGACACCCCAGACGCGCCGGCCGGCCACGGCCACCCGTTCGACCATCTCACGCCGCAGGCGGTGCTCGACGCGCTGGACGCCGTGGGCCAGCGCGGCGACGGGCGCCTGCTGCAGCTCAACAGCTATGAGAACCGCGTCTTCCAGGTGATGCTGGAAGACGGCGGCGCGGTGGTGGCCAAGTTCTACCGCCCCGGCCGCTGGACCGACGCACAGATTGCCGAGGAGCATGCCTTTGCGGCCGAGCTGGCTGCCGCCGACGTGCCGGTGGTGGCGCCGCTGCCGCTGGCCGACGGCAGCACGCTGGCCCATGCCGTTGTCGACGGCCAGCCCTTCCGGCTGGCGGTCTATCCGCGCCAGTCCGGGCATGGCCCTGAACTGGAGCAACCCGAGACGCTGCGCTGGCTGGGCCGCTTCATCGGCCGGCTGCATGCGGTGGGCGCGCAGCGGCCGTTCATGCACCGGCGCCGGCTCGACGCGCAGACCTTCGGCCACCAGGCGCTGCAGCGGTTGCTGGCGCTGGACTGCATCCCGCCGGCCCAGCTCGGCGCCTGGCTGGCCAGCTGCCGGCAGGCGCTGGCGCTGGTGGACGCGGCCTTCGCTGCGGTGCCGTTCGAGACGCTGCGCCTGCACGGCGACTGCCACCCCGGCAACATCCTGTGGCGCGAGGTGCCGGGTTCAGCCAACGGCGCCAACAGCGCCAGCAGCACCGGCAGCGCAGGTGGCCCGCACATCGTCGACCTGGACGATGCCGTCACCGGCCCGGCGGTGCAGGACCTGTGGATGCTGCTGTCGGGCAGCCGCGCGGCGATGCAGGCCCAGCTGGCTGCGGTGCTGCAGGGCTACCGCCAGTTCCGCGACTTCGACCGGCGCGAACTGGCGCTGATCGAGCCGCTGCGCACCCTGCGCATGCTGCACCACAGCGCCTGGCTGGCGGCGCGCTGGGACGACCCGGCATTTCCGCTGGCCTTCCCCTGGTTCGGCACGCCGGGCTACTGGGGCCAGCAGACCACCGAGCTGCGCGAACAGATCGGGGCCATGGCCGAGCCGGCCCTGGAACCCGACCTGGTCCAGGCCGATTGAGGATCAGGCCGACAGCAGCCTGGTGACCCGCGCCACATAAGCCGCCGGGTCGTCGAGCTGGCCGCCTTCGGCCAGCAGCGCCTGGTCGAACAGGATGTGCGCCAGGTCGTCGAAGTGCAGCGCGTCGCCGGCCATCTTCTGCACCAGCGCATGCTCGGGGTTCACTTCCAGGATCGGCTGGCTCTTGGGCGCGCTCTGCCCGGCCTGTTTGAGCATGCGCGCCAGGTGGCCGCTCATGTCGCCTTCGTCGACCACCAGGCAGGCGGGTGAATCGACCAGCCGGGTGGTGACGCGCACGTCCTTGACGCGGCCGGCCAGCGCGGCCTTCAGCTTGTCCAGCGTGGGCTTGAAGCCCTCGGCCACGGCTGAAGCGGCCTTCTTCTCGTCGTCGTCGAGCAGCTTGTCGAGGTCGACCGCGCCCTTGGCCACGCTTTGTAGCTGCTTGCCTTCGAATTCATACAGGTGGCTCAGCATCCACTCGTCGACCCGGTCGACCAGCAGCAGCACCTCGATGCCCTTCTTCTTGAAGATCTCCAGCTGCGGGCTGGCCTTGGCGCCGGCCAGGCTGTCGGCGGTGATGACGTAGATGGCCTCCTGGCCGTCTTTCATGCGGCCCACATAGTCGGCGAAGGACACACCCTCGTCAGCATGCGTGCTGGCAAATCGGAACAGCTTGGCCAGGCGCTCGCGGTTTGAGAAGTCTTCGCCGATGCCTTCTTTCAGCACCGCGCCGAACTCGCCCCAGAACTTCAGGTACCTGGCCTTGTCGTCAGCCGCAGTTGCGGCATCCTCGCTGTCGGCCAGGCTCTCCAGCATGCCCAGCACGCGCTTGGTGCTGCCCTCGCGGATGGCCTTCACGTCGCGGCTTTCCTGCAGCAGCTCGCGGCTCACGTTCAGCGGCAGGTCGGCCGAGTCGATCACGCCCTTGACGAAGCGCAGGTACACCGGCATCAGCGCCTCGGCGTCGTCCATGATGAACACGCGCTTGACATACAGCTTCACGCCGCCGCGCTTGTCGCGGTTCCACAGGTCCATCGGCGCGTGCGCCGGCACGTACAGCAGCTGGGTGTACTCGCTGCGGCCTTCCACCCGGTTGTGGGTATAGGCCAGCGGCGGCTCCTGGTCGTAGCTGATCTGCTTGTAGAAATCCTGGTACTCGGTGTCGGTGATGTCGCTCTTGCTGCGTGCCCACAGCGCGGCGGCCTTGTTCACCGTCTCCCAGTCGTCTTTCTTGACCTGCTTGCTGGCCTCCTGGTCCCACTCTTCCTTCTGCATCAGGATCGGCAGCGAGATGTGGTCGGAGTACTTGCTGATGATCGACTTCAGCTTCCAGGTGCTGAGAAATTCGCTCTCCTCGTCGCGCAGGTGCAGGGTCACGTCGGTGCCGCGGGTGGCGCGGGTGATGGTCTCCAGCTCGTACTCGCCGGTGCCCTCGCTGCTCCAGCGCACGCCGTCGGTTTCGGGTGCGCCGCCGCGGCGGGTCTCGACGGTGATGCGGTCGGCCACGATGAAGCCGCTGTAGAAGCCGACGCCGAACTGGCCGATCAGGTTGGCGTCCTTCTTCTGGTCGCCCTCCAGCCGCGCCATGAATTCGCGCGTGCCGCTCTTGGCGATGGTGCCCAGGTGCGACGCGGCTTCCTCGGCGCTCATGCCGATGCCGTTGTCGCGGATGGTGATGGTCTTGGCCTCGGCGTCGAACACCACCCGCACTTCCAGGTTGGGCTGGTCTTCGTACAGCGCGTTGTTGTCCAGCGCCTCGAAGCGCAGCTTGTCGCAGGCGTCGCTGGCGTTGCTGACCAGCTCGCGCAGGAAAATTTCCTTGTTGCTGTAGAGCGAGTGGGTGACGAGGTGCAGGATCTGCTTGACTTCGGCCTGGAAGGCGTGGGTTTGCTTGGTCATGGAGCGGTCTCGGTGTTGTTCGACAAGGGGCGGCGGCGCACGCTGCAGCCCTGCGCAATCGAGCTTGGGGCAGTGCCCCCGGTTTCAAGGGGCGGCAGCCCGCCATGGCATGCTCGGCGCCTTCCAGACCCGGCATCCGCCCGCTGCATCCATGGCCGACGCGCCCGCTGTTCCTGCCCCTGTTCCCCCTGCTTTTGCCGCCGCCACCTTGGGCCTGGCCGCGCTGCGCATCGACCGCAGCGCAGCGCCGCTGCAACGCCGCCGGCGGCGCTGGCCCTGGGTGCTGGGCGCACTGGTGCTGGCCGGAGTGGTGGCCGCCTGGCTGATGCCGCGCAAGGCCACGGTGCAAGCCAGTGCGGTGCTGGCGGCCTACCCGTCGCAGCAATACGCCGAGCTGACCGCCTCGGGCTATGTGGTGGCGCAGCGGCGCGCGGCGGTGGCCAGCAAGGGCACCGGCCGGCTGGTGGAGCTGAATGTGCGCGAAGGCAGCCTGGTCAAGCAGGGCGACCTGATCGGCCGGCTGGACGCCAGCGACGTGCAGGCGGCCATCGGCGTGGCCCAGGCCGGCGTGGCCCAGACCCAGGCCGCCCGTGCACAGGCCGAGGCGGCACTGGGCCAGGCCCGTGCCGAACTGGCCAATGCCGAGGTGGAACTGCAGCGCCAGCAGGCGCTGCAGGGCCAGGGCTTCATCTCGGCCCAGGCGGTGGACGCGGCCAGCCGGCGCCTGGCGGTGGCCCGCTCGGCGCTGGCCACCCAGCAGGCGGCCATCACCACGGCGCAGGCCGCCATCGCCCAGAGCCAGGCCCAGGTGCGGGTGCAGCAGGTCAACCAGGCCAACACCGAGATCCGCGCGCCCTTCGACGGCGTGGTGCTGGTGAAGAACGCCAACGTCGGCGACATGATCACGCCGTTCTCCAGCGCCAGCGGCACCTCGGGCGCGGTGGTGACCATGGCCGACCTGCGCACGCTGGAGGTGGAGGCCGATGTCAGCGAGAGCAATGTGGCCAAGATCAAGCCCGAGCAGCCGGTGGAGATCACGCTGGACGCGCTGCCCGACGTGCGCTGGCGCGGTAATGTGTCGCGCATCGTGCCCACGGTCGACCGGGCCAAGGCCACGGTGATGACCAAGATCCGCTTCGAGGCGCTGGACGCGCGCATCCTGCCGGAGATGAGCGCCAAGGTCAGCTTCCTGTCGCGCCCGGCCACGGCCGATGACCAGAAGCCGGTGATCGCGCTCAACCCGAAGGCGGTGGTGCAGCGCGATGGCAAGCCGGTGGTCTTCCGCCTGGCCGGCGAGACGGTGGAACAGGTGCCGGTGACCCTGGGCCGCAAGATCGGCGATTTGCAGGAAGTGACCGGCAGCACGCTGAAGGCCGGCGAGCGGGTGGTGCTGGCGCCGGGCGACAAGCTGGCGGCCGGTGCGCTGGTGACGGTGACCGCGAAATGACAACGGGCCGATCGCCGGGCCGCCCCAAGCCGGCCCCTCACTGGCATGCGCCGTCCACTGGACGCCGCAGGTCCGGGTTCGGCCCCCCGGGGCACCGCCAAGCGGACCCGTTTTACGAGGGGCAGACATGACCCCCCTCATTCGCATCCGCCACCTCAGCAAAGGCTATGTGCGTGGCGGCCAGGCCATCCCCGTGCTGCTGGACATCCAGCTTGACGTGATGCAAGGCGAGTTCGTCGCGCTGATGGGCCCCAGCGGCTCGGGCAAGAGCACGCTGCTGAACCTGATCGCCGGCATCGACAAGCCCGGCAGCGGCAGCATCGAGATCGCCGGGGTCGACATCGCCCGCCTGGGCGAAGGCGCACTGGCCGATTGGCGCGCCGCCAACGTCGGTTTCATCTTCCAGTTCTACAACCTGCTGCCGGTGCTGAGCGCCTTCGACAATGTCGAACTGCCACTGCTGCTGACCGGCCTGTCATCGCGTGAACGCCACCAGCGCGTGGCCCAGGTGCTGAGCCTCCTGGGCCTGAACGACCGGGCCGACCACTACCCGAACGAGCTGTCCGGCGGCCAGCAGCAGCGGGTGGCCATCGCCCGCGCGCTGGTGACCGACCCGACGCTGATCGTCGCCGACGAGCCCACCGGCGACCTGGACCGCACCACCGGCGAAGAAGTGCTGGGCCTGCTGGACGCGCTGGTGCAGCAGTTGGGCAAGACCATCGTGATGGTCACCCACGACCCCAAGGCCGCCGCCCGCGCCGGCCGCGTGGTGCACCTGGAAAAAGGTGTG
>JBBRVT010000301.1:0-5785 GCA_038246615.1 Burkholderiales bacterium | reverse complement strand
CCGCACCAGGCCCAGCCCAGCCGGCCCGGGCGGGGCACCGGGCGCAGGAAGTCGGGCTGCGGCAGGTCGCGGCTCATGCGGCCCGTTTCGATTCAGCTGCGGCGGCGGCTGCGGGGTCTGCCGCTGCGGTGCTGCCGTGGCGGGTGGCGGTCTGGCCGGAGGCGGCCCACAGCGCGTCCGGTGCCGGCCCGTCCAGCGTGCCCAGCGCATGCAGGCCATCCCCATCAGCAGGGCGCCAGGGCGCGTCCAACCCATGGCCCAGCGCCACGCCACAGTCCACTGGCGGCAGCGCGGCATGCCAGGCCAGCAGGCTGGCCGGCCGGGCGTCGGCCAGGCGGCGCTGCAACAGCTGCTGCACCCGGCCCTGTGCCAGCTCGACCTGCGTGACCAGCGTGCCGTCGACGACCAGCAGGCGGCCGCTGCCGGCCCGCGCCAGCGCCGGCACGCGCTGCCAGGCCATCGCCAGGGCCAGGCTCCACCAGGGGCGCACGCCACGCAGCGCCACGCCGGCCTGCCGCGCGCTGGCCTGCAGCGCCGGCAGGGTGATGGCGTACAGCGCGCTCACGCCGTGCCGCCCGCCGGCCTGCCAGGCCGCCAGCGGCCATTGCGCGGCCGCTTCACCGTGGTAGTGCTGCAGCAGGCGGCGGGCATAAGCCAGGCGGGCGCTGTCGTCGGCCAGCGGCAACTGTGCGTCCAGCAGCAGTTCATGCAGCAGCCAGGCCGACAGGATCAGCTGGCAGCCCTGGCCCGGCCGGGCCTGGCACCAGGCGTCGAAGCTGGCGTGGCGGTGCGGCAGGCCGGCTGCCGCGCCGGCCGGCGCCCAGGGGCGCCAGCCCGGCATGGCGCCGTGGTCCCACAGGCCGCCGGTGCCCAGCCACAGCGCCTGCGTGGGCGCCAGGCGCAGGCCCCAGGCGCGGCCCGCGTTGCCGCGGTGGGCACGGTGGGCGCGGTTGGCGTCCATCCGATCAGTCGGTACCGACGACACGTTCCAGCTCCTCCAGGGTGGTGCGGCCCTGCCGCACGGCGGCCAGTGCCGCCTCGCGCAGGGTCTGCAGCCCGCGCGTGCGGGCCGCCTGCTTGATCTCGGACAGCGGCGCGCGGGCGGCGATCAGGTCGCGCAGGCCATCGTCCAGGCGCAGCAGCTCGGCCACCGCCTGGCGGCCGCGGTAGCCGCTGCCGTGGCACTGGGCGCAGCCGCGGCCGCGCCGCAGCTGCAGCGGACTGCCCTGGCCGTCGCCCAGCAGCGCCTGCTCGGCGGCAGTGGCTGCCACCGGCTCGGCGCACTGGCTGCACACCTGGCGCAGCAGGCGCTGGGCCAGCACCGCGTTCAGCGCCGACACCACGTTGTACAGATCGAGCCCCATGTGCATGAAGCGGCCGATCACGTCAAAGGCGCTGTTGGCATGCACGGTGCTGAAGACCAGGTGGCCAGTCAGCGCCGCCTGCACCGCGATCTGCGCGGTCTCGGTGTCGCGGATCTCGCCGACCATCACCCGGTCGGGGTCGTGCCGCAGGATGGAGCGCAGGCCGCGGGCGAAACCCAGGCCCTTGCGCTCGTTGACGGGGATCTGCACCACGCCGGCCAGCTGGTATTCCACCGGGTCTTCGATGGTGATGACCTTCTCGCGGCCGGTGTGCACCTCGGTGATGGCGGCATACAGGGTGGTGGTCTTGCCGCTGCCGGTGGGGCCGGTGACCAGCAGCATGCCGTGCGGCGCACGCGCCAGGCCCAGCACCGCCGCGCGCAGCGCCGGGTCGAAACCCAGCGCCTGCAGCGTGAGCGCGGCGCCGCCCGGGGCCAGGTGGCTGCGGTCGAGCAGGCGCACCACTGCGTCTTCGCCGAACACGCTGGGCATGATCGACAGGCGGAAGTCGACCTCGCGGCCCTGCACCCGCAATTTGAAGCGGCCGTCCTGCGGCAGCCGGCGCTCGCCGATGTCGAGCTCGGCCATCACCTTCAGGCGCGAGACCATCTGCTCGGCCAGCGCCGCGCCGTCGATGCTGCGCAGCGGCTGCATCACGCCGTCGCGGCGCAGGCGCAACTGGGCGCCGCGCGGCTGGCATTCGATGTGGATGTCGCTGGCGCCGTCCTTCAGCGCGTCGAACAGCACCGCATCCAGCAGACGCACCGCCGGGCTGGTCTCGGCAGTCAGGCCGGCCAGGCTCAGCTCCTGGGTGGCGGGGTCGGCGGTGGCGGGCCCGGCGGTGGCGTGGGTGGCGTGGGTGGCGCTGGTGAAGCTGGTGGCGCTGGTGGCATCGGCGCCGAAGGTGTCGAGCGCGCGGCCGTCCTGCTCGCCCCGCGCCAGCCAGGTATCGAGCAGTGCAGTGTCCACCTGCTGCCAGCGCAGCGGCGCGGCCAGGCGGGCCTCGGCCAGCTGCAGCAGCAGGGCATCGACCGGCCGGTCGGCCAGCAGGCTGGCGCTGCCGTCGGGTTGCAGTGCCACCAGGGCACGGTGGCGCAGCGCCTGGGCCTGCGGCCAGCGGGCATGGTCGAAGCGCAGCACGGCCTCGGCAGCAGGGCTCACTGCACCTGCTCCATCAGCGTGAAGATCGGCAGGTACATCAGCACCACGATGCCGCCGATCACCACGCCCATCACCAGCATCAGCAGCGGGTTGACCAGGCGGGTGACCAGCTCGGACAGGCGGGCGATCTGCTCGTCATGGAAGCTGGCGGCGCGCTGCAGCATGGCCGGCACCTCGCCGCTGGATTCACCCACCCGCAGCATGCGCCAGGCCACCGGTGTGGCCAGGCCCTGGGCCTGCAGGCTGGCCGACAGGCGCTGGCCGCTGCGCACCTGCAGCAGCACCTGCTGCAGGGCCGGCTGCAGCGGCACCGGCAACACGCCGGCCACCAGCTGCAGCGCGCCCGTTGCCGGCACACCGGCCGACAGCGTGAGGCTGAGCGCGCGGTACAGCCGCGCCAGGGCCACCAGACGCAGGCGCGGGCCCAGGCCGGGGCTGCGCCACAGCGCGGCCTGCAGCGCGCGGCGCAACGCCGGCCAGCGGCTGGCCACCAGCGCCAGCGCCGGGCCGGCCAGCGCCAGGCCGATCGCCAAGCCGGGGTGGGCGGCCGCCAGCACGCCCAGGTCGATCAGCCAGCGCGAGGCCATGGGCAGATCGCGCCCCAGGCCGTCGAACACGCCGGCAAACCGTGGCAGCACGAACAGCAGCAGGAACAGGATCACCGCCCCGCCCGCGCCCAGCAGCAGCAGCGGGTAGACCAGGGCGGCGCGCAGCTGGCCGGCCAGTGCCTGCACCCAGCCCAGGTAGGCCGCATGGTCGCGCAGCGTGGTGGCCAGCTGGCCGCTGCGCTCGCTGGCCGCCACCAGGGCGACGAACAGCGGGTCGAAGTCACGCGGCGCACGCGCCAGCGCGGCCGACACCGGCTGGCCTTCGCGCAGCGCGGCGATCACCATGTCCAGCGGGCTGTCAGCGGCGCTGCTGCCGTCTTTCTCGCGCAGCGTCTGCAGCGCCTCCAGCAGCGGGATCCCGGCTTCCAGCAGCACCGCCAGCTCCTGGCTGAACAGCCGCAGCGCCAGCCGCGGCTGCGGCCAGCGCAGCCACGCCGGCCAGGCCAGCCCGCCCAGGCCGCCCAGGCCGACAGGCCGCACCGACAGCAGTTGCATCGGCGCCACGCCCAGCGCGGCGGCCACCGCCTGGGCATGGTCGGCCTGCACCCGGCCCTGGCGCAGCCGGGCAGGCGCGGCGGCCGAGGCTGGTTCCAGCCACTGGGCTTGAAACTGCGGCATGCCGGGTTACCAGCTGTTCAGGTCGGCGTCGTCGCCGTCGCCACCCGGCTGGCCGTCCTTGCCCAGCGACTGCAGGTCGAAGTCACCGTGGCTGCCGGGCTGGGCATACAGGTAGGGCCGGCCCCAGGGGTCGGCCGGCACCGCCTTGGCCAGGTAGGGGCCGGTCCAGCGCGGCTCGTCGGCCGGGCGCTGCACCAGGGCGGCCAGGCCCTGCTCGGAGTCGGGATAGCGGCCCAGGTCGATGCGGTACTGGTCCAGCGCCTTCTGCAGCGCGTCGATCTGGGCGCGTGCGACCTTGCTCTCGGACTTGCCGATCTGGGCGAACAGCTTGGGGCCGACATAGCCGGCCAGCAGACCGATGATGACCATCACCACCAGCAGTTCGAGCAGGGTGAAGCCGCAGGCGGGCAGGTTGCGGCGGATGCGGGCAGGCAGTGGCGGGGGCAGGGCAGGCACGGTGTTGAGGGCGATCAGGACGACCGGCTCAGACTAGCGGCGCGGTGTGACCGTACCGTGATGTTTCACCCCGCCTGGCTGATCTGCATGGTCCGAACGGACCATGGACAGCGCCACCTGGGCGGGGGGTGCGTGCCCGCGCCGGGCTGCACGATCGCACGGCGGCTGGCGGTGCAGGATGTCAAGCGGTCATCTGAGTGGCGACAGATCGCGGGCGAGGTGGGTTGGCTGATCTTCGTGCCCGGCGACTGCCACGTGCCGGTGCAGACGAAGCTGGGCGTGAACCGGCCGCCGACAACCCCTGCTCAGCGCCATCGTCACCATCCTGGACAAGCTGATTCCCGCGCGGGCCAGCGCCCGGGCGGACGCACTGAAGGCACAGCCGGCAGATGCACCGCCGTGGTGGCCCGATCATGGCGACGGGCGTCGACGGCGCGGGTGCGGCGGCGGCTAGCGGATGTGCACCTCGCCACCCTCGGCGAAGCCGGCCGGCGTCCCGCCAGTGATGGCGCCCTTGGCGCGCTTGTAGAGCTGGGTGAACTTGTTGGCCTTCATGTCCCAGTAACGGGCGTGCAGGATCTGTACCTCGATGAGTGCCAGGTCGGGGTCGTCGACACCCCCCGGGAACCACGCGCTGGCCGCCTTGGTCCACAGGCGGCGCAGCGTCGCCGGATCGCTGACGATACGGGCCTCGCCCGACACGGAGACATAGCCGTGGCTGTCCGGGTCGGCGAAGCAGACGTTGACGTCGCGGTCGGCGACCAGGTCGGCCACCGGGCCGCTGCCGTGCGACATGAAGAACCACAGCCGATCATCTTCATCGACGCGCTGATTGCGGGTCGTCATCGGTTGTGACTGGAGACGGCCGTCCCGGTGCCTTGTCGTGAACATCGCGAACTTGATGTCCTTGATGAGGGCCCAAAGCTGGGTGCGGTCGTGTGCGTCTGGGGTGGTCATTCTGGAATCTTTCGTTGAACGGGCTTCAGGGCGTCGCACGGGGCTGCTTCTGCATCCGAAGGGACGGCTCGTCGGTCACCGACTGCGCAGCATCCGCGCGATCTGGCTGGCGGTCGGTGCGCTGGAGCGCGAAGGGACGCGCCTGCGACTTCGAATCGGCTCGGCCGACGTTGCAGCGGCCCCATTTCTGGGTCAGGCGCCCGAAATGTCTGTCAGCGCACAGAAGCTCCAGCGATCTCCATGCAGTCTGCGGCTTCGATCCCGACCTGCTGCGGTTGTTCGGGCCGGGGATGACCGGCGCGACGCTGCAGCCGCAGGGACCGCCCTTGCGCCGGGCCTTGCGCGCATACCACCGCTGACTTCCCTGGAGACCTGCATGAACCCATCCACCACCACACCATTGCACACCTCACCAGCCGACCACGACCTGGCCGAGCAGGCCCATCCTGGCCACGGCATTCCGTCGCAGGACCGAGCGGCCCTCTGACAGCAATCGCAAGGATCCCATGCACATCATTCTTCACGCAGACTCCAACACCGACGGCGGTCACCGCATGGCTGAGCACCTGCAGACCGTGGTGCAAGCCGGCATGGCGCGCTTTGCCGAACGTCTCACGCGGG
>JBBRVT010000300.1:0-5791 GCA_038246615.1 Burkholderiales bacterium | reverse complement strand
CTCCTGCTGATCAACCCCAACACCAGTGCCGCCGTGACCGACCTGCTGGCCCGGCATGCCCGGGCGCTGGCGCCCGCAGGCGCGGTGCTGCATGCAGTGACCGCCTCCTTCGGCGCGCCCTACATCGCCAGCGCCGATGCGGTGGCGCTGGCCACGCAGGCCGTGCCGGCGGCATGGGCCGCCCATCTGGCTGGCCATGCAGCACCCGACGCGGTGCTGGTGGCCTGCTTCGGCGACCCTGGCGTGCAGGCCCTGCGCAATACCGCAGGCGTGCCGGTGCTGGGCCTGGCCGAGGTGGCCATGCGCGAAGCCGACGCCCTCGCTGCGGCCCATCCGGCGGGGCGTTACGCCATCGTCACCGGTGGCGCCGCCTGGGGCCCGATGCTCGAAGAGCTGGCCGTGCAACTGGGCCTGGCCCAGCGCCTGGCGGGCGTGGTCACGGTAGAGCGCACTGGCGCCGAACTGTTGGCCGACCCGGCGGCCGCCCAGGCTCTGCTGCTGGGAGCCTGCCAGCAAGCATTGTTGCTGGGCGAGGTGCGCGCCATCGTGATCGGCGGCGCCGCCCTGGCTGATCTGGCAGCGCCTTTGGCAGCGCAGGTGCCGGTGCCGCTGATCGACAACGTGCGCGCCGGCCTGCGGGCAGCGTGGCACGCCGCTTGCACAGTGTCCACTCAACATCCCCCGGAGACCCCATGAACAAGAAGATCTCGCTGCTGCCCGCACTGCTGCCCTGTGCCGCGATCGGCCTGGCGGCCCTGCTGTCCGCCCCCGCCGCGCTGGCACAAGAGAAGGTGCTGCGCATCGCGATGACCGCTGCCGACATCCCGCGCACCCTGGGCCAGCCCGACCAGGGCTTCGAGGGCAACCGCTTCACCGGTATCCCGCTGTACGACGCGCTCACCCAGTGGGACTTGAGCAAGGCCGATGCGCCCAGCGTGCTGATCCCCGGCCTGGCCACCAGCTGGGCGGCGGACGCGAAGGACAAGACCAAGTGGGTCTTCAAGCTGCGGCCGGGCGTGAAGTTCCACGACGGCTCCGACCTCACCGCCGATGCGGTGGTCTGGAACGTGCGCAAGGTGCTCGACAAGGACGCGCCGCACTTCGACGCCAGCCAGGTCGGCGTGACGGCCAGCCGCATGCCGACGCTGCGCAGTGCCCGCAAGATCGACGACCTGACGGTCGAGCTCACCAGCAGCGAGCCCGACGCCTTTCTGCCGTTGAACCTGACCAACCTGTTCATGGCCAGCCCGGCGCATTGGCAGAAGAAGTTCGACGCAGCCGCCGGCGCCACGCCGGCCGACAAGGCCAAGACCGCCTGGACCGCCTTCGCCGCCGACGCCAGCGGCACGGGCCCGTTCAAGATGGCCCGCTTCGTCCCGCGTGAGCGGCTGGAACTGGTGCCCAACAAGGCCTACTGGGACCCCAGGCGCATGTCCAGGCTCGACCGCATCGTGCTGCTGCCGATGCCCGAGGCCAATGCCCGCACCGCAGCCATCATGAGCGGCCAGGTCGACTGGATCGAGGCGCCGTCGCCCGACGCCATGGGCGCCATCCAGGGCCGCGGCCACAAGATCTACTTCAACCAGCAGCCCCATGTGTGGCCGTGGCAGCTGAGCTTTGCCGAGGGCTCGCCCTGGCTGGACAAGCGGGTGCGCCAGGCCGCCAACCTGTGCATTGACCGCACCGGCATGCTCAAGCTGCTGGGCGGCATGATGGGCATCCCCAAAGGCACGGTGCCCCCGGGCCACCCCTGGTGGGGCAACCCCAAGTTCGACATCCGCTACGACGTGGCCGCCGGCAAGAAGCTGATGGAGGAAGCCGGCCACAGCACCGCCAAGCCGCTGAAGGTGAAGGTGCAGATCAGCGCATCGGGCTCGGGCCAGATGCAGCCGCTGCCGATGAATGAATTCGTGCAGCAGAGCCTGAAGCAGTGCGGCTTCGACGTGCAGTTCGACGTGATCGAGTGGAACACCCTGTTCACCAACTGGCGCAAGGGCGCCAAAGACCCGTCGGCCAACGGCGCCAACGCGATCAACGTCAGCTTCGCGGCGATGGACCCGTTCTTCGCGATGGTGCGCTTCACCAGCACCAAGACATTCCCGCCCACCAGCAACAACTGGGGCTACTTCGGCAATGCCGAGTTCGACAAGCTGATCGCCGACGCGCGCACCAGCTTCGACGACAAGGCGCGCGACGTGGCGCTGTCCAAGCTGCATGCCCGCATCGTCGAAGAGGCGCCGTTCGTCTGGATCGCCCATGACGTGGGCCCGCGCGCCATCGCCGCCAAGGTCAAGGGCGTGGTGCAGCCGCGCAGCTGGTTCATCGACCTCGCGACGCTGAGCCTGGACTGACGCCTTGCTCGGGTACCTGCTGCGCCGCATCGTCTACGCGCTGCCCATCATGGTGGGCGTGGCCCTGGTGTGCTTTGCGCTGGTGCACCTGGCGCCGGGCGACCCGCTGGTGTCGATCCTGCCGCCCGATGCGTCGGCCGACCTGGCGGCGCAGATGCGCACGCTCTACGGCTTCGACCGCAGCTACCCGGAGCAGTTCTTGTCCTGGGTCTGGCGGGCGCTGCATGGCGACCTGGGGCAGAGCATCGCCAGCGGCCGGCCGGTCACCAGCGAGGTGATGACCGCCGTCGGCCACACCCTGCGCCTGGCGGTGCTGGCCACGCTGATCGGCTTCGTGCTGGGCAGCCTGTTCGGCTTCGTCGGCGGCTACTTCCAGCGCGCCTGGCCCGACCGGCTGGCGTCCACGCTGGCGGTGCTGGGCGTGAGCGTGCCGCACTACTGGCTGGGCATGGTGATGGTGATCGTGTTCTCGGCCATGCTGGGCTGGCTGCCGGCCACCGGCGGCGGCCCCGGTGAAGTGGAATGGGCCTGGGACTGGAACCACCTGCAGTACATGGTGCTGCCGGCCATCACGATGAGCGTGATCCCGATGGGCATCATCGCCCGCACCGTGCGCGCGCTGGTGGCCGAGATCCTGGCGCAGGAGTTCATCGTCGGCCTGCGCGCCAAGGGCCTCACCCACCTGGGCATCTTCGGCCATGTGGTGAAGAACGCCGCGCCCACCGCGCTGGCGGTGATGGGCCTGCAGCTGGGCTACCTGCTGGGCGGCTCGATCCTGATCGAGACGGTGTTCGCCTGGCCGGGCACCGGCTTCCTGCTCAACAGCGCGATCTTCCAGCGCGACCTGCCGCTGCTGCAGGGCACCATCCTCGTGCTGGCGATGTTCTTCGTGGTGCTGAACCTGCTGGTCGACGTGCTGCAGACCGTGCTCGACCCGCGCATCGCCAGGGCCTGATGCCCATGACCAGCCTCAGCGCCTCTGAAACCGCCGCAGTGGCGCTCGTCCAGGCCCGGCGTTCGCCCGGCTACTGGCAGAGCGTACTCACCCGGCTGTTGGCCGACAAGGTGGCGATGGGTGCCGGCGTCGTGGTGCTGCTGCTGCTGGCGATGGCGCTGTTCGGCCCCTGGCTGACGCCGGCCGACCCGTACCAGGCGTCGATGCTCAGCCGCCTGAAGCCCATCGGCACCGACGGCTACCCGCTGGGCACCGACGAACTGGGCCGCGACATGCTCAGCCGGCTGATCGTCGGCGCGCGGCTCAGCCTGTTCATGGGCCTGACGCCGGTGCTGTTCGCCTTCCTCATCGGCTCGGCCATCGGCATCCTGGCAGGCTATGCGGGTGGCTGGGTCAACACCGCCATCATGCGCACCGTCGACGTGTTCTATGCCTTCCCGTCGGTGCTGCTGGCGATTGCATTGAGCGGCGCGCTGGGCGCGGGCATCTTCAATTCGCTGCTGTCGCTGACCATCGTCTTCGTGCCGCAGATCGCCCGCGTGGCCGAGGCCGTCACCGCCCAGGCCAAGGGGCGGGATTACGTCGAAGCCGCGCGCGCTTCGGGTGCCAACGCCTTCACCATCGTGCGGGTGCATGTGCTGGGCAACGTGCTGGGGCCGATCTTCGTCTACGCCACCAGCCTGATCGCGGTGAGCCTGATCCTGGCCTCGGGCCTCAGCTTCCTGGGCCTGGGCGTGAAGCCGCCCGAGCCCGAGTGGGGCCTGATGCTCAACACCCTGCGCACGGCCATCTACGTGCAGCCCTGGGTGGCGGCGCTGCCGGGGGCGATGATCTTCATCACCTCGATCGCCTTCAACCTGCTGTCGGACGGCCTGCGCAGCGCGATGGACAACAAAGGATGACCGTCTCCGACGCCCAGCCGCTGCTGACCATCCGCGGCCTGACCAAGCACTTTCCGCTGAAGAAGGGCCTGTTCGGCCAGGGCGGCGGCGTGGTGCGCGCGGTCGACGGCGTCGACTTCAGCGTGATGAAGGGCGAGACCCTGGGCGTGGTGGGCGAATCGGGCTGCGGCAAGAGCACCACCGCGCGCCTGCTGATGCAGCTGATCACCCCCACCGCCGGCGAGGTGGTGTTCGACGGCTGCACCGTGGGCGGCCGCGACCTGAGCCTGAAGGAATTCCACCGCCAGGTGCAGATGGTGTTCCAGGACAGCTATGCCTCGCTGAACCCGCGGCTGACGATCGAGGATTCGATCGCCTTCGGCCCGATGGTGCACGGCGTGGCGCGGCGCGAGGCGCTGGGCCGCGCGCATGACCTGCTCAACCGCGTCGGCCTGGCACCGGCGCGCTTTGCCGGGCGCTATCCGCATGAGCTGTCGGGCGGCCAGCGCCAGCGCATCAACATCGCCCGCGCGCTGGCGCTGCAACCGCGGCTGGTGATCCTGGACGAGGCGGTGTCGGCACTCGACAAGAGCGTGGAAGCCCAGGTGCTGAACCTGCTGATGGACCTGAAGGCCGACTTCGGCCTGACCTATGTCTTCATCAGCCACGACCTGCAGGTGGTGCGCTACCTGAGCGACCGGGTGATGGTGATGTACCTCGGCCAGGTGGCCGAGCTGGGCGCCAGCGAGGCGCTGTTCGAGCATCCGCTGCACCCCTACACCAAGGCGCTGCTCACCTCGATGCCGGCGATCGACCCCGACCACCGCACCGAAGAGGCGCCGCTGGCCGGCGACCCGCCCAACCCGATCAACCCGCCGTCGGGCTGCCGCTTCCACCCACGCTGTGCGCTGGCCGCGCCGGTGTGCAGCCAGCGCGCGCCACGACCGGTGGTGGCCGAGACCGCCCATGCGGTGGCCTGCCTGGTGCACGAACCCGGCAGTGGCCACCCGATGGCTGCAGCCCGCGCCGAAGCAGCCTGAGAGTCTCTCGTTCATGCCCGCTCATCACGCCCGAAAAACTCTCAGGCTCTGAACCATGGCCGACACCACAGACACCACCCCGATGGTCGCCCCGATGGTCGAGATCCGCGACCTGCGCGTCACCTTCACCGGCGGCAAGAAGCCGGTGCAAGCCGTCAGCGGCGTGAGCCTGAGCGTGCAGCGCGGCGAGGTGGTGGCGCTGATCGGCGAGTCGGGCTCGGGCAAGAGCGTCACGCTGCGCACCCTGCTGCGCCTGCACAACGAGCGCCGCAGCCAGATCAGCGGCACGGTGCGGGTGGCCGGGCAGGACGTGCTGGCGATGAACCCGCGCGCGCTGGCCGACTACCGCGGCAAGGTCGCGGCCATGATCTTCCAGGAGCCGCTGCTGGCGCTCGACCCGGTCTACACCCTGGGCGCGCAGATCTGCGAGTCGATCCGCCGGCACGAGCCGGTCAGCGCGGCCGAGGCGCAGCAGCGCGCACTGGCGCTGTTCGAGCGGGTGCGCATCCCCAGCCCCGAGCGGCGGCTGGCCGCCTATCCGCACGAGATGAGCGGCGGCATGCG
>JBBRVT010000299.1:0-5818 GCA_038246615.1 Burkholderiales bacterium | reverse complement strand
GCGCTGACGCTGGAGCCGGCCTTCGGCCGCATCGACGACTGGGTGCCGCAGATCGAGCAGGCGGTGGCCGACCTGCAGCGCCGCACCGGCCGAGCGCCGCTGGTGGTGGCCCACAGCATGGGCGGGCTGGCGGTGCGGGCCTGGCTGGCGGCCCAGCCCGACGCTGCCGCCGCCGACGCCCGGGTGCAGCGGGTGATCACCATCGCCACGCCGCACCAGGGCACCTGGATGGCCCGCTTCGCCCAGACGGCCAATGCGCGGCAGATGCGCATCGGCGGCCGCTGGCTGTCCGCGCTAGCCGCCGCCGAGACGCCGGCGCGCCGGGCGCGCTTCATCAGCTTCTACGGCCATGCCGACAACATCGTGTTTCCGGCCAGCACCGCCACGTTGGCCGACGCCGACAACCGCCACCTGCCGGCGGTGGCGCACGTGGCGATGGTGCAACACCCGGCGGTGTGGGTGGAGGTCCAGCTTCAGTTGAACCGCAGCGACGTCGATTGACGCGCGGCGCCTCTGGCGCTGCCCGGGGAGGTCAGCTCAAGAGGAAACGCCGGGCCGCTCCCAAGTTTCCTCATTCCCCCTGGTGGGGCCTGACGCGAAGCGGCAGGTCCGGGGGCCGCTTCAGTCGTCCAGGTCGTGCAGCAGGTGCAAGGTGGGCGTGGTGCCCAGGTTCAACAGGTCGGCCAGGTCGTCCACGTCGTCGGGCAGGGCCGGGTTGTCCCAGCCGCGGCTGCTGTGGCGTGCCACCCGCAGCGCCAGTTGCACATTGCGCACCTGCGGATGGCGGCTGGCATGGTCGTCGGTGATCTTCACCAGCAGCTCGGGCAGCCGCCAGGCCTTCATCAGCGCCTGCTGCAGATCGGCCAAGGTGACATTCAGCAGCTGCAGCTGGGCGTCGGCCGAGCGCAGGCCCGGTTCGGCCTGCTGGCGCCGGGCGATGGCCAATGCCAGCGCCGGGGCGTGGGCCCACAGCAGCAGCTCGGCAAAGCCATGCAGCAGCGCGGCCTCGTGGATCATCGCGGCATCGTGGTCACCGCGGTGCACCGCAAAGCCGAGGGCGAAGCGCGCGGCGCGGTGCGCGCGGCGCAGCACCTGGCGCAGGCCCAGCAGCGCCTCGGGCTGGCCGACGAGCAGCGCTTCCACGGTGGGCTGGGGGCCGAAGTCGCGGAAGAAGGGCGTGATGCCCAGCATCACCAGGGCCTCGGTCACCGTCTCGGCGTCGGCCTGGTCTCGGCCGCGGCGCAGCATCGCCACATGGCGCAGCAGCTTCAGCGTGATCAACGGGTCGGACTGCACGCTGTCGGCCAGCAAATGGGCATCCACCGCGTCCTCGTTGCAGCGCAGGTCGTCCAGGGTGTTGGCGGTGGCCGCCAACACCGGGATCTCGCGCGTGTCGAACGCGGCCACCCAGGCGGCCACGTCGTGCAGCGGGGCCGTGATGAACGGCGTGGCAGCGGCGGGGAACGGGTCGGCCGTCGGGTTGGCGGTCGGGTCGGCGGTCGGGTCGGCAGTCGGGTCGGCAGTCGGTTCAACCTGGGCCATGGTGTGTCTCTGGCGATGCTTCGTCCAGGGTAGATCGGCCGACCGGGCGGGAACTTGACAGCGCCGCAGGGCCCACCCGCCGCAGGCGGCGGATGGGGTGCGGGATGTCACGGCCGGATCACGGGCGTGTCATGTCCCGATCACAAGCGTGTGCTGCCCCGATCACAAGCGTGTGATGCCCCGATCACAAGCGTGTGATGCCGGGCAGGTAGCCGAGCAGTTCGCCGTCGAGGTAGAGCGCGCCTTCTGGCGCGCCGGCCTCGGCGTAGAACTCCAGCTCGGGCGCGCGGCGGGTGCGTGCCCGGACGCGCTGCAAGGCGATCTGCCGTGCCAGCCGCGCGAGCAGGCGGCTGGCCTGGCGCAGAGCCCGGGCGGCCAGCTGCCGTGCGCGGCTGCGCTCGGGCGCAGCGAGGGGGCCGTCGAAGCCGTAGAGGCTCTTCTGCATGGTGTGCTCCTTCAGAGCGTGCCGGCCCGCCTGTCGGGGGCCCGGACGCCGGTGGTTCAGGTGTCGGGGTGTCGTTCGTGCTGCAGTTCGCGGCGCAGCGCCAGCGTGGCGCGCTGGCGCTGGGCACTGCCGGACCGGCGGTGCGCGCCTGCCAGGCGGCGGTGGGCAGCGGCCACCAGCGGGTTGCGGGGCTTGGCGGGGGTGACGGTGAACTTCATGGGTTGCTCCTCGGGGCGGCTGGGTGCCGGGTTGAAAGACGGGGCCGGAATGCAAACGGCCCGGACGCTGGGGGCGTCCGGGCCGTTGGGTGCAGCGCGCTGAAGCGGGCTATCCCAGGGCGGCACCGGACGGTGCGGCTTGTTGCGAACCAGCTGCTGTGTGCATGAACGACCGGGCGGCCACCGACTGCCCGTGCGGCATGGCGGCCGGCAGGCGGCGCACCAGGGCTCGGGAGATCAGGACAGGATCGTGCATGGACAAGGCGGACGGCTCGGCAAGGGGTGGATCGGTGGGTGTCGCGTCGGGTGGTACGTCGGATGGTGCGGCGGGTGTCGCGGCGGGTGTCGCGGCGGGCTTGCAGCCCCAAAGCTTGCGCTCATGATAAACAGAAATTTATCTTGCGCAAGTGTTTTGTGCGGGCTGAAAGGCCCGGTCGAGTGTTGCCGTCCACAAGCTGAATGACGCCGCTGCGCTACGGCGGGCACCCGGCCTGCTAACGCCTGGGCTTCAGGGGCGCCACGCGGGCCTGGGCCTGGGCCCAGAGCGTGCGGTCGTCCACCGCCGGCGGGGCGGGCGGGCCGGGTGGGCCGGGTGGGCGTGCTGCGGCACGCACCACGCCCGGCGCTGCTGGCGGCCGGGGCTTGCGCACAGTGAGTGGCGCCGGCTCGGCGGCCGGTGGCGTCAGCACCTCGCCCAGCAGGTCGAGCAGGCGGATGCGGGCGCGCTGCGGGTGGCGGCGGTAGTAGGTGAGCACCAGGCCGACGATGAAGCGTTCGTCGTCGTCCTGCGGCTGGCTGGGTGACGGTGCTGCGCCAGCTGCGGCCACCGTCAGTGGCGCAGGCGCGGCGGCCATCGCGCCGGCCGGGCCGCTGTGCGGCAGGTCCATCCAGCCCACCGGCTTGCGGCACAGCTGCTCGAACTGGCGCGCCAGGCGTTCGCCGATCTGGCGCGAGCGGCCCTTGATCTGGCTCCAGTAGCTGGGCTGGATCTGCAGCCGCTCGGCGAAGCGGCGTTCCAGCCCGCGCAGCGCGGCGGCGTCGGGCTGCTTGACGGCCGCCTGCACGAATTCATCGAACAGCCGCATCGCGTTGTCCAGGCGGATGCGCGCCACATCGTGCGGAGAGTTCATGCCCAGATGATAAATCCGCGTTGCCAGTCTGCTGCAGGCAAGCCGGGCGCGTTGTCAATGGCTCAGTCGTCGTCCCCGGCCTGCCAGCCCGCCACCAGCTGCTGCTGCAATGCCGGCGGCACCGGCTCGTGGTGCGACAGGGCCAGCGTGTAGCGGCCTTCACCGCTGGTCAGCGCGTTCAGCCGGGTCTGGTAGCCGGCCAGCTCGCCCAGCGGGGCGCGGCCCTGCACCACCACCATGCCTGGCGCGCCGCTCTGCGTGCCCGAGACCATGCCGCGCCGCGCCGCCAGGTCGCCGGTGATGTCGCCCATCGCGGCTGCGGGTGCGCTGATCTGCAGGTCGACGATCGGCTCCAGCACGATGGCGCGGGCCTCGCGCATCGCCGCCAGAAAGGCTTTTCTCCCTGCGGTGACGAAGGCGATGTCCTTGCTGTCCACGCTGTGGTGCTTGCCGTCGAGCACCGTGACGCGCACGTCCACCACCGGGTGGCCGGCGATGGCGCCGCTGTCCATCGCCTCGCGCACGCCCTTTTCCACTGCCGGCATGTAGACGCCCGGGATCGCGCCGCCCTTGACCGCGTCGACGAAGTCGAAGCCGGCGCCGCGCGGCAGCGGCTCCACCCGCAGCCGCACCTCGCCGAACTGGCCGGCGCCGCCGCTCTGCTTCCTGTGGCGGTGCTGGCCCTCGGCGGTGGTGGTCGCGGTCTCGCGGTAGGCGATGCGCGGCAGCCGGGTGTCCACCTCGATGCGGTGCAGCTCGCGCAGGCGCTCCAGCAGCATGCGCAGGTGCAGGTCGCCCAGGCCGTAGACCACCGTCTCGTTGCTGCCGGCCAGGTGCGCCACCTTCAGGCACACATCTTCGTGCACCAGCTTGGCCAGGGTGTCCCACAGGCGTTGTTCGTCGCCGCGGCGCTTCGGGCTCAGCGCCAGGCCGTGCACCGGCTCGGGCAGTGGCAGCGGCGCCAGGTGGATGTGGTCGTCCTCGGCGGCGTCGTGCAACACCGCGTCGAAGCGCAGCGCGTCCACCTTGGCGATGGCGCAGATGTCGCCCGGCAGCGCCAACGGCACCTCGGTGTGGGCCTTGCCCTGCAGCCGGTAGAGGTGGGCCACGCGGAACGGCTTGCGGCCGTCGCCCACGTACAGCAGCGTGCCGGGCGCGATGCTGCCCTGGTGCACCCGCAGCACGCCAAGCTTGCCGATGTAGGGGTCGACCGTCACCTTGAACACATGCGCCAGCACATGCAGCGCAGGGTCGGGCAGGGCATGGACGGGCACCGCGTCGGCGCCCTCGCCGCGCAGGAAGGCCGGCGGGTTGCCCTCGCCGGGGTGCGGCAGCAGCTGGTGGATCACGTCGAGCAGCGCGGCCACGCCGGCGCCGCTGCGCGCCGAGACGAAGCACACGGGGATCAGGTGGCCCTCGCGCAGCGCCTGCTCCAGCGGCGCATGCAATTCGGTTGCATCGATGTCGCCGTCCTCCAGGTAGCGCTCGACGAAGCCGGCGTCCACCTCCACCACCTGTTCCACCAGCGCGCGGTGCGCAGCCTCGACCGGGCCGAGGTCGCTTTGGCCAGCGCGGTTGAAGAAGGCGTCGACCACCTGCAGGGGCCCGCCATCGGCCGGCGTGCAGGGCAGGTTCAGAGGCAGGCACGCGCGGCCGAAGGCGGCCTGGATCTGCGCCAGCACGGCGGCCAGGTCCACCCCCGGGGCGTCGATGCGGTTGACCACCACCACCCGGTCCAGCCCGCGCTCGGCAGCGTGCTGCATCATGCGCAGGGCCATCGGTTCCACCCCGGTGCTGGCGTTGACCACCACCACCGCCGTGTCCACCGCCTCCAGCGCCGGCAGGCTGTGGCCGATGAAGTCGGGCGCACCAGGGGTGTCGACGATGTGGATGCGGCTGCCGCGCCAATGGCAGTGCAGCACCGACGACTGCAACGAATGTTGCATGCGTCGCGCCAGCGGGTCGTGGTCGCTCACCGTGCTGCCGCGTTCCACGCTGCCCGCACTGGCGATGGCGCCGCTGGCGGCGAGCAGGGCTTCGGCCAGGCTGGTCTTGCCGGCACCCGACGGGCCGACCAGGGCCAGGCTGCGGATGTCGGTGACCTGCACTGCGGCGTCGGTGGCGGCCGCAGCGCCGTTGGCGCCCGGCAGGGGTGATGGGCCGGGGCCGGGGCTGGGGCTGGGGCTGGGGCTGGGCATGGCGGGACTCCTGGCGATGGAGCGCTCTCGGTGCACACAGGCCGCCGGGCGGGCGCGGGTGGGGATGCGTGGGTCAGCGCGCAGCCTATGCCGCTTGCCAGGCGGGCGCAAGCAGCCAGATCAAGGCTGCTTGATCGGCCGAGATGTGTCGTCTGCGTGAAAACCCTGAACGCCGCGAGGCTTAATCAATCGTTTGATTCAATCGCCTAGACTGCCCGCCATGGTTCCGCCACCCGCCAAGCCTGCCGTTGCTGCCGCACCCGGTACACCGCCCGGCGCCGAGCT
>JBBRVT010000298.1:0-5844 GCA_038246615.1 Burkholderiales bacterium | reverse complement strand
GGGCAGTGACCCGGCCTGCCTGGCCGACAACGCCGCGCGCCTGGCCGAGCTGGGTGCCGAGGGCATCGACCTGAACTTCGGCTGCCCGGCCAAGACGGTGAATCGCCACCGTGGCGGCGCGGTGCTGCTCGACGAGCCCGACCTGCTGCACGCCATCGTGGCGGCGGTGCGGCGCGCGGTGCCGGCGCAGGTGCCGGTGTCGGCCAAGATGCGCCTGGGCCACCGCGATGACGACGGCCGCATCGACGCCGCCCAGGCGCTGGCCGCCGGTGGCGCCTGTGAGCTGGTGGTGCATGCCCGCACCAAACTGCAGGGCTACCGGCCGCCGGCCCACTGGCTCCGGGTGGCCGACATCCGCGCCGCGGTGTGCATCCCGGTCATCGCCAACGGCGAGATCTGGACCGTGGCCGACGCCCAGCGCGCCCGCGCCGAGTCCGGCTGCCACGGCTTGATGCTGGGCCGTGGCCAGGTGGCCGACCCCGGCCTGGCCTGGGCCCTGCGCGCTGCCGACGGTGCGCCGCCGCACGCCGTGGCCTGGGCCGACCTGCAGCCGGGCCTGGCGCGCTTCTGGGCCCTGTTGGCGCTGCAGGCTGAGCCACGCCACCGCGCCGGCCGGCTCAAGCAGTGGCTGAACCTGCTGCGCCGGCGTTACCCCGAGGCGCAGGCGGCCTTCGACCGGGTGCGTGCGCTCAGCGGGCCGGCCGAGGTGGAGTCAGCGCTGTGGGAGCCGGCGCGCGCGCCAGGATCACCAGCAGCACCCCGCCCAGCACCGCCAGAGACGCACCCAGCAACTGCGGCGTGAGCGGCTCGCCCAGCAGCAGCACACCGCCAGCGGCAGCCAGCGCCGGCACGGCCAGCTGCAGGATGGCCGCACGCGTGGCGCTGAGCCCGCGCAGCGCGGTGTACCAGATGGCATAGCCCGCGCCCGAGGCCAGCGCGCCCGAGGCCACCGCCAGCAGCAGGCCGTCGACGTCCCAGCGCGCCCAGGCCGCTGTCAGCAGGCTGAGGCCCAGTGCCAGCGGCGCCGCACGCAGGAAGTTGCCGGCCGTCAGCGCCGTCGGGTCGCCGCCGGCAGTGCGGCCGCGCAGGGTGTAGACCGCCCAGGCCACGCCGGCAGCGCCCATCAGCAGGCCGGCCTGCAACGGCGGCGTGGCCAGCCCCGGCAGCAGCAGCCACACCAGCCCGGCACTGGCCGCCACCAAGCCGGCCCACTGCAGCGGGCGCAGGCGTTCGCCGCGCCACAGGCCCCAGCCGATCATCGTGGTCTGCACCACGCCGAACAACAGCAGCGCGCCGGTGGCGGCAGTCAGGCTCAGGTAGGCAAATGAAAAGCCGGCCGCGTAGACGAACAGCGCAAGCCCCGCCGTCCAGTCGCCTGCCGCCCAGGGCGGTGCACTGCCGGCCCGGCCGCGCCCGCGCCAGGCCACCAGCAGTGCCAGCACCAGCGCGCCCGAGCACAGGCGCACGCTGGTGAAGCTGGCGGCGTCGATGTCGGTCTGCTTCAGCGCCAGCCGGCACAGCAGCGAATTGCCGGCAAAGGCCAGCAGCGCCACGCTGGTGAGCAGCGCCGTGCGCAGCGGCGTGGCAGGGATGGGCATGGTGCGATTGTGGCCGGCAGGCCAGCCCGCGCTGCGCCGGGGTGCCGGGTTCTCAGGCCTGCTTCAGGCGCGCAATGCGTTGCTCCATCGGCGGGTGGCTGGAGAACAGCGACATCAGGCCGCTGGGGCGGGCGCTGATGCCCATCGCCTTCATGGCCTTGGGCATCTCGCCGGGGTCGAGCCCGCCCAGGCGGGCCAGGGCGTTGATCATCGGCTGCTTGCGGCCCATCAACTGGGCAGCGCCGGCGTCGGCGCGGAACTCGCGCTGGCGCGAGAACCAGGCCACGATGATGGCGGCCACCACACCCAGCAGGATGTCGAGCACGATGGTGGTGATCACATAGCCCATGCCCGGGCCGTCGTTGGTGTTGCGCAGCACCACCTTGTCGACGAAGTAGCCGATCACCCGCGACAGGAACACCACGAAGGTGTTCATCACGCCCTGGATCAGCGCCATGGTCACCATGTCGCCATTGGCGACGTGGGCCACCTCGTGGCCGATCACCGCCTCGACCTCTTCCCTGGTCATCGACTGCAGCAGGCCGGTGGACACCGCCACCAGCGCCGAGTTCTTGAATGCGCCGGTGGCAAACGCGTTGGGCGCGCCGTCGTAGATGCCCACCTCGGGCGTCTTGATGCCGGCCTTCTGCGAGAACTGCTCCACCGTCTGCACCAGCCAGCGGTGCGTGGGGTCGGCCGAGCCGTTGACCACCTGCAGCTTGGTCGTCCACTTGGCCATCGGCTTGCTGATCAGCAGCGAGATGAAGGCGCCGCCGAAGCCGATCACCAGCGCAAAGCCCAGCAGCGAGGTGAGGTTCAGACCATTGGCGGTGAGAAAGCGGTCCAGGCCCAGCAGGCGCACGGCCAGGCCCAGCACCAGCATGACGCCGAGGTTGGTGAGGAGAAAGAGGGCAATGCGTTTCATGGTGGCGGGCGCAGCGTGTGCGCGAAGAACAAGTAAACCATATTTTGACCAACATACAGGCCAGAGAAAACCAGCCAGAGTCGATATGACCGTTCGGCTCGGCCTGATGATCAGTAGCTCTTGGGCAGGCCCAGCACCTTCTCGGCGATGAAACACAGGATCAGCTGCGGGCTGACCGGCGCCAGCCGCGGGATCCAGGCCTCACGCAGGTAGCGCTCGACGTGGTATTCCTTCGCATAGCCCATGCCGCCGTGGGTGAACATCGCCGATTCGCAGGCGCGAAAGCAGGCCTCCGCGCCCAGGTACTTGGCGGCATTGGCTTCGGCTGCGCAGGGCTGGCCGCTGTCGTACAGCGTGGCGGCCTTGTGCACCATCAGGTGGGCGGCTTCCAGTTCCATCCAGTTGCGCGCCAGCGGGTGGGCGATGCCCTGGTTCTGGCCGATGGGGCGGTTGAACACCACCCGCTCCTTGGCGTAGGCCGCCGCACGCGCCAGCGCAGCGCGGCCCAGGCCGATGGCCTCGGCGCCGATCAGGATGCGCTCGGGGTTCAGCCCGTGCAGGATGTAGCGGAAGCCCTGGCCTTCGTCACCGATGCGGTCTTCGACAGGGATGCGCAGGTCGTCGATGAACAGCTGGTTGCTGTCGACCGCCTTGCGGCCCATCTTCGGGATCTCGTGCACCGCGATGGCAGTGCGGTCGAGCGCGGTGTAGAACAGGCTCAGGCCCTCGGTGCCCTTGCAGTCTTCCTGCGGTGTGGTGCGCGCCAGCAGCAGGATGCGGTTGGCCACCTGGGCACTGCTGATCCACAGCTTCTGGCCGTTGACGCGGTAGTGGTCGCCCAGCTTGTCGACGCCACGCACTGCGCGCGTCTTCAAGCCCAGCGTGTTCAGCCCGCTGTCGGGCTCGGTGACGCCGAAGCAGGCCTTGTCCTGCCCGGCGATCAGCGGCGGCAGCCAGCGCGCCTTCTGTTCATCGCTGCCGAACACCACCGCCGGGTGCAGGCCGAAGATGTTCATGTGCACCGCAGACGCACCCGACAGCCCCGCGCCGGTGGCGGCGATGGTGTGCATCATCAGCGCCGCCTCGGTGATGCCCAGGCCGGCGCCGCCATAGGCTATGGGCATGGCGATGCCCAACCAGCCGGCCTGCGCCAGCGCCAGGTGGAAGTCATGCGGAAAGCCGCCTTCGGTGTCCTTGTGCAGCCAGTAGTCGGCGTCGAAGGGTTGGCACAGCCGCTCGATGGCGGGCACGATCTGCTGCTGCTCGTCGCTGAGGTTGAAGTCCATGTCAGTCCTGCCCGGCCGTTCCGAAAGGACTGAGTGCCCCCTTGGGGGGCAGCGAACGAAGTGCGCGTGGGGGGGTCATGCCCCAAGGGTAGGGCGCGGTGGCCGGCAGCCTTGACACGCAAGCGACGGAGCGCGCCGGGAGTTTTCACGCATCATCCGCGCCAATTCCAACCGCCGCCCGGAGCCCCGCCATGCAAACCACGATGATGAACATGCCGCTGTCCATCCACCATTTCCTGGAGCGGGCGGGCACGCTGTTCAAGGGCAACACCATGGTCTCGCGCCTGCCCGACAAGAGCCTGCGCACCCACACCTACGGCCAATGGCACCAGCGCACGCTGCAACTGGCTGTGGCGCTGAAGAAAGCGGGGCTGCAACAGGGTGACCGGGTGGCCACGCTGTGCTGGAACCACCATGCGCATCTGGAGGCCTACTTCGGCATTCCCGCCGCCGGCGGCGTGATGCACACCCTGAACCTGCGCCTGTCGGCCGACGAGATCGCCTGGATCGCCAACGACTGCAAGGACCGCTTCCTGATCGTCGACGACGTGCTGCTGCCGCTGTTCCGCCAGGTGGCGGCGCAGTACAGCTTCGAGAAGGTGCTGGTGTTCCCTTTCAGCGGCGCCGCCGTGCCGGCCGACCTGGTGGACTACGAAGCCTTCATCGCCGACGCGGACACCGGCGGCTTCAGCCCCGCGCTGCATGACGAGAACGACCCGATCGCCATCTGCTACACCAGCGGCACCACCGGCCGGCCCAAGGGCGTGGCCTATTCGCACCGCAGCACGGTGCTGCACACCCTGGTGGGCTGCCTGGCCGACCACTGGGGCCTGAAGGGCAACGACGTGGTGCTGCCGGTGACGCCGATGTTCCACGCCAACAGCTGGGGCATGCCCTACGGCGCGGTGATGGTGGGGGCCAAGCTGGTGTTCCCCGGCCCGCACCTGCACCCCGACGACCTGCTTGACCTGATGCAGGCGCACCCGCCCACGCTGAGCCTGGGCGTGCCCACCATCTGGATGAGCCTGATCCAGACCTACGACCGGGCCCAGACCGAGACCCCTGGCCGCTGGACGCTGCCCACCGGCATGCGCAGCCTGGTGGGCGGCGCGGCGGTGCCTGAATCGCTGATCCGCGCCTTCGACAGGCATGGCATCTGGATCATGCAGGGCTGGGGCATGACCGAGACCAGCCCGATCGCCACCATCAGCTACCCGCGCGCCGAACTGGCCGGGGCCAGCGACGACGAGCGCTACCGCCGCGCGGCCATGGCCGGCACACCCGCGCCGCTGGTCAGCATCCGCATTCAGAGCGACGATGGCAGCATCGCCCCCTGGGACGGCCAGACCATGGGCGAGATCCAGGCCCGCGGGCCCTTCATCACCGGCAGTTACCACGAGGTGCCGGTCACGCCCGACAAGTTCACGGCGGATGGCTGGTTGCGCACCGGTGACGTGGCCACGATGGACGCGCTCGGCTGTGTGCGCATCACCGACCGCACCAAGGACCTGATCAAGAGCGGCGGCGAGTGGATCAGCAGCGTGGACGTGGAGAACGTGCTGATGAGCCACCCGGCGGTGGCCGAGGCAGCGGTGATCGCCATCCCCGACGAGAAGTGGAGCGAACGGCCGCTGGCCTGCGTGGTGCGCAAGCCCGGCCAGGCGGTGGAGCCGGCCGAGCTGAACGCGTTGATGCTGGCGCGCGGCTTTGTGAAGTGGCAACTGCCCGAGCGCTACGAGTTCATCGACGCGATTCCGCGCACCAGCACCGGCAAGTTCTGGAAGCTGAAGCTGCGGGAGCGGTTTCCGACCTGACGGCCGGGCTGGATCGGGCCATGCACAAGAACGACAAGCGCGACAAGAGCGACGGCGGTGGCCTCGTCTACAGCACCGAAGCCGGCCGCATGTGCCCGGGCTGCCGCCAGCCGCTGGCGGCATGCCAGTGCAAGGCGCTGGCCCAGGCCACGCCGGCCGGCGACGGCATTGCCCGCGTCACGCGCGAGAAGCAGGGCCGCGGTGGCAAGACCGTGACCGTG
>JBBRVT010000297.1:0-5848 GCA_038246615.1 Burkholderiales bacterium | reverse complement strand
CCACGGCACGCTGCTGGGGCTCTACCCCCACCATTGGTTCAACAACGCCGCGGTGGCCGGCAAGCTGGGGCCGGCGTTCGACACCGTGCGCGGCCAGATCCGGCTGTTGCCGGGCTCGCAGTTCAGCACCAGCACACGCTATACCGGCTTCGTGCCGCACTGGCCCGGCGTCAAGAGCGGCCCGCGCACCGACGAGCTGGCTGACCTGTTCAAGGCCGATCTGCGCAAGCGCCGCGAATTGATTCCCGGCAGAGAAAACAAGGACAACTGGCGCACCAGTGCCTACTGGCAGGGCAAAGGCCTGACCCGGGCTACCCAACTGGCGGCCGTGGCCGAGCAACAGGGCGACATCGGCGCGCGCGACCAGTTGTTCGACCTGGTGCGCGAGCGCATCGAGTGGTGGTTCTCCGGCGCAGGCAGCAAATCGTACTTTCACTACGACAAAGGGCTGGGCACGGTGGTGACCTACCCCGACGAGTTCTTCGCCGTCGAGCAGATGAATGACCATCACTTCCACTATGGCTACTGGATTCGCGCTGCCGCCGAGGTGGCGTTGCGCGACCCGGCCTGGGCGGCCAAAGACAAGTGGGGCGGCATGGTTGACCTGCTGGTGGCCGACATCGCCACCGCCGAGCGCGGTCGCGCCGACTTCCCGTTCCTGCGCAACTTCGATCCGTATGAAGGCCATTCCTGGGCGTCTGGCGTGGGCATGGGTGCGACCGGTAACAACCAGGAGTCGTCGTCCGAGGCGATCAACGCCTGGGCAGGGTTGATCCTGTGGGCCGAGGTGACGGGCAACGCCAAGCTGCGTGACATCGGCGTGTACCTCTATGCCAGCGAGGTTGACGCCATCAACCACTACTGGTTCGACATCCACAAGTTGGTATTGGCGCCCGAGTACAAGCATGTCGAAGTCAGCATGTTGTTCGGCGGCAGTTACGCCCATAACACCTGGTGGACCGACGAGCCGCGGCAGATCCACGGCATCAACCTGCTGCCGATCGCGCCGTTCTCCACCTACCTGGGCATCGACCCGGCCTTTGTGCAGCGCAACATGGACTCGCTCAAGGTCAATACCCAGACCTACAAGGCGCGCGGCCAGTTTCCGCCCAACCCGCCGCCCGACGACATCTGGCAGGACATCTTCGGCAAATACCTGGCGCTGGCCGATCCGGCCGCAGCCCTGGCGCAATGGGACCGCCACGGCTCGGTTGAAGTGGGCGACACCCGCACCCATACCCTGCACTGGATGCTGAGCCTGCAAGCCATGGGCCGGCCTGATTTCAGCGTGCATGCCGACACCGTCTTGTACGCCGTCTTCAAGCGCGCCGACGGCCGCAAGACCTACCTGGCCTACAACGCAGGCAAGTCGCCGCTCAGCGTTCGCTTCAGCGACGGCAAGACGCTGTCGATCCCGCCGGGCAGCATGGGTCAGTCCAACTGATCCTGCTGGCAGCCTCGTGCGCGACCACGGCCCCAATCGGTCCGGCACCTGTGTGCATGCCGGACCATGGCAACGTGACGCGCCCGGGGTTGCGCCATGCGCCAAGCCATCCGTCGGCGCAAGCCGCAGTGACCCTTGCAAGGTCGTTGTGGATTTTTGTGCGAACCCTCGACCGAGGGGAATCCATGAGGCTTGCCCCCTTGTCAAGGGAAGTCCGGCTATCTATGCTCCATGAAAGCGCTTTCAGATCGATCCCGCCGCAGGCTCCGTGGTCTGCGGCGCAGTTAAGACCGACAACATCCCGCCGCATCCCACCGCATAACCCGCTTCGTCACCCTCATCCGCCAGGAGACCCTGCATGACCCGCACTCGCTTCAATCCTCATGCCCTGGCCGCCTGTGCGGTGGCTGCTTCCTTGCTGTTGGCGGCTTGCGGCGGTGGCGAGCCTGGCGGGCCGGCCGACACGGTTGCGCCCACCGTGGTGATCACCGACAGTGAAGCGGGCACCTCGGCCAGCGGCCCGGTGACCTTCACCTTCACCTTCAGCGAGGACGTCGGCACCAGTTTCACCGCCGAGGACATCGTGGTGTCGGGCGGCACGGCCGGCGCCTTCACCAAGGTGGACGGCACGCACTACACGCTGGTGGTCACACCCACTGCCACCACCGCCGGCAACATCAGCGTCAGCGTGGCTGCGGCCAAGTTCAAGGATCTCGCGCTGAACGACAACACCGCCGGTGCCGATTCACAGCAGGCCTACGACACCCGGCCGGCCGCCACCGGCACCGTGCTGGCGTCTTTCGATGAGACCACGCCGCTGACCTTCCTCGGCTTCAACGGCGCCGAAGGCACCACGGTAGAGGCCGGCCCCACGGGTGGCAGCGGCAAGGCGATCAAGATCCTGCGCTCGGGGGGCGATCCCTGGGCCGGTGCTGTCGTCACTTCCGGCGTCATCGCGTTGGCGGATAACCGTCGCACCATCACGGCACGCGTCTACTCGCCTACCGCAGGCATCCCGATCAAGATCAAGGTGGAAGTGCCGGACAGTTCGGCATCCTCGGCCGAGGCCAGCGCAAGCACCGCCGTGGTGGCGGGCTGGCAGACCCTGACCTGGGTCATCACCGGCCTGGATGCGACCAAGAGCTATACCAAGCTGGTGCTGCTGCCCAACCTGGCCACGGTCGACGCCGCACCTGGCAAGGCCTACTACTTCGATGACATCACTCTGGCCGAGGCCACCGCAGTGGTGGTGCCGCCCAGCAACAGCAGCGGCTTGCTGGCCTCGTTCGACGAGACGCCGGCGCTGGCCTTCCTCGGCTTCAACGGCGCCGAGGGCAGCACGGTGGAGGCCGGTCCGACGGACGGCAGCGGCAAGGCGATCAAGATCCTGCGTGCTGGTGGCGATCCCTGGGCTGGCGCGATCGTCACCACCGGTGCGATCCCTCTCACGGCGGACCGCAAGACTGTCACCGCGCGGGTCTTCTCGCCCACGGCTGGCATCCCGATGGTGATGAAGCTCGAAGACAACAACGGCGCGGCTTCGGCCGAGACGCCGGCATCGTCGGCGGTGGTGGTCGGCTGGCAGACGCTGAGCTGGGTCTTCAACGGGCTGGATGCCAGCAAGACCTTCACCAAGCTCGTGCTGCTGCCCAGGCTGGGCACGGTTGATGCGGCGCCGGGCGCCAGCTACTACTTCGACGACATCACGCTGCTGCCGGCCTCCGGCACCTCGGGCGCGATGAGCTACATCGCCCAGCCCTTCATCGAGAATGTGCAGTCGGCCTACGACACCGCCACCAGCAAGGCCCGCACCGGCAACTACACCACCGGCTTCTATGCCGCGCCCGGCATGACCTGGTGGTGGGGCGGGCCGTTCAAGGCGAAGATCCAGGGCGGTTACGGCGTCAGCAAGACCGATGTCGCGCAGTCGTACTTCGGCATGTACATCGCCCACGGCGGCGCTGGCTGGGATATCTCGGCCGCCACCAAGTACAGCTTCGGCCTCGGCACCAACGGTGAATGCGCCGGCAAGTGTTCAGCCAACGTGCGGCTGGTGTCGGCGTCGAATGCCGCTTGCTTCGCCGATGTCAAGGTCTTGCTGACCGCCGCAGCGGTCACCCCCTACAGCCGCAACCTGAATGACTTCACCGTCACCGGCTGCACCACCAACACGGTGGCCGCGTTCAAGGCGCTGAAGGTGGCTGAGCTGCACTTCCAGATGCTGCGTGCCGACATGCAGTTCACGGCCACCGCCGACACCACCGGGCTCTATCCCAATGGCCTGGACATGGGCGACGGCATCGGCTTCGATGCACCCACAGGCGCGCCGGCTACGGCGGTTGACCCGCTCGATACCGGCCCGGTGTTCTCGCAGATCACCTTTGACAACACCGCTGTCGTCTACAAGGCCACCGCCTTTGAGGGGGCCGCGGCCACCATCGTGACCGGGCCGGCGACCGGCGACAGCAAGGTCATGAAGGTGAACAAGGAGGCTGGTGCGCAACCCTGGGCGGGCGTCACGATCTCGACCAAGGCCAACGACGCCATCGACAAGCTGCCCTTCACGGCCACGGCCAAGACGATGACGATGAAGGTCTGGGCACCCGCCGTGGGCATGAAGATCCGCATCAAGATTGAAGACGCCACCGACGTCACCCACAATTGCGAGACCGACGCCGCGACCACGGTGGCCAACGGCTGGCACAGCCTGACGTTCAACTTCGCGGTGCGCGCCTTCAACAACGGCGATCCGACCCAGCTGACCTCGAACCGCTGCATGGACAACGGCCTCTTGCTGGCCTCGACCTTGAACAAGCTGTCGGTGTTCCCCAATTTCGGCACCGCCGGTGCGGTGACGGGCAGTTTCTACTTCGACGACCTGAAGTTCGTTCCCTGACCCTGCCATCGGATAGCTGCAGCGGCCGGCCTGGCTGCTGCGCCTGTCCAGGTCAAGTGTCGAAACCGGCCTGAATCGCCCGCATCGCCTCAATTGCCAGGAAGTCACCATGTCGTTTGTTCTTCGTCTGACCCCAGCCGCCGCGGCCTGCGTTTTGCTGGTTGCCTGCGGCGGCGGTTCGCCCACGTCGCCCCCGCTGCCCTCTGGCGGCATTGCCGTCGACGGCCCTCTCTCCGGCATGACGGTGGTCTGCGACGGCAATGGCGTCAGCGTCATCACCAACGGTGCCGGCAACTTCACCTTTGCCGCGCCGGGCTGCGCATCCAGCATGACGGGGCGCGGCGGCGTCGACATTGACACCACCCTGCCGTTCAGAGGCCAGCTGAAGGCGCCCGCAGGATCTACCGTGCTCTCGCCCTTGACGTCCTTGTTGTCCGAGGGCATGAGCCAGGCGCAGGTGCTGGGCATGTTGGGCTTGCCGGCGAGCATCGATTTGCAGAATACAGATCCCTCGCTCAAGTCCGGCGGCGTGCTGGTGAACCCTGACCTGATGAAACGCATGCTGGTGGTCGAGCAACTGCTGCAGACGGCGGCTGAAGCGGTCGCGTCGCTGGGGGGTGTCACCGGCAATGCCGAGTTGCAATTGATCTATGGTGAAGTGGCGGCCTCCGCCGCCGTGCTGCTGAAGGGCGGCGGCACACTGGTGTCGGGCAGCACAGTCGACCTGTCGCTGGTGACCAGTCTCATGAAGGCGGCCACTCAGCGGGTGGCACAGGCCGCTGGCGTCGCGGCATCGGTGAAGACGGCGCTGGCAGCGATCAATGCCGACACGCTGGCCCAAGTCGTCGCGGGCCCGGCAAAGGTGCAGGCCGAAGCGCTGCTGAAATCGAGCAGTGCCGACCTGGTCAGCGTCGCCAAGCTGGTGCAAAGCGACCAGAGCATAGCCAACTTCGTCAAAGCCAATGTCACAGCGTTGGGCTCGCCGCCCAGCGCCGCTACGGCCACGCTGGCCACCACGCTGACCGCGCAGGCCACTGCCAACCTCAGCGCTGGCAGCGGCGCGCCGGTGACGGCATTGGCGCTGCCAGTGACCTTCGAGGAAACCACCGCGCCGGTGCTCACCGGCTTTGGCGGTGCCGAGGACTCAAGCATCGTCACCGACCCGGTGGCCGGCACCGGCAAGGTGGCCAAAGTGGTCAAGGTTGCCGGTTCCGAAGTCTGGGCCGGCACCACGGTGTCGACCGGCGCCAACCTGTCGATTGCCACCGTGCCCTTCGCCACCGGCGCCACCAGCATGAACCTGCGCGTGTGGTCACCCGACAAGGGCATCCCGGTGCGCTTGAAGCTGGAGAACGCTGCCGACAATACCAAGACAGTAGAGACCGAGGCCGTCACCACGGTGGCCGGCGGCTGGCAGACGCTGACCTTCAACTTTGCCAACCCGGCGGCGGGCACGGCAGCGCTGAACCTGGCCACGGTCTACAACAAGGCCTCGGTGTTCTTCAACT
>JBBRVT010000296.1:0-5855 GCA_038246615.1 Burkholderiales bacterium | reverse complement strand
CTCGTAAGTGGTGAACATACGCGGGTCGGCGGGATCCTGCGAAATGAAGAAGCCGATGGTTTGCGGCTCGTTGCGTTGCACATGGGCCGCCACGGTCAGCAGCGCCTCGCGCATCGTCAGTTCATGGCCGGACTGGACCCGAATGATCGCGGTGATCGTCAGCATGTTGTAGTGCTCCTGCTTGGAAGGGGGTAGACGGGAGGGAGGGGGGGCGGGGAGGCGTCTGGCGCATGCATTTTCAAACCCTGGCTGCGGGCCGCACCAGCGGCCGTGGCGGCGCTGCCTGATGCCTGGTGGCCCGGAAGCCGCCCCCAGACCTGCCGTTGCGCGTCGGGCCCCCCGAAAGGGATGAGGAAACCTGGGAGTGGCCCCGGCGTTTCCTCGCGAGAACACCTGTCAACATTTCGTGATGGCAATTGTGTCTAGTTTAGTTGACAATAGGGTTGCCGACCTTCCCTGCCGATCGGTCTTTGCGGCGGTGGCAGTGAAGTCCATTCTCCTGGTGTGCCTATTCCGGTGTCGCCGAGCACGGAGTCTGGTGGCGACCAACCGTAGCGAAGGAACACTGGCATGAGTCCACACCCACCCGAGACGGCGGATCTGGGCGCCTTTGCCGGGCTGGCGCCCGAGCTGGCGAACACCTTTGCCACCGTTGCCAGCGACATTGCGCTGGTGCTCGACGCTGCCGGCGTGATCCGCAACGTGGC
This sequence comes from Burkholderiales bacterium, assembly GCA_038246615.1. GTDB lineage: Bacteria > Pseudomonadota > Gammaproteobacteria > Burkholderiales > Burkholderiaceae_C > Pseudaquabacterium. The sequence goes on along the minus strand of JBBRVT010000296.1, from coordinate 5,148 downwards.
CCTGGGCGACGCCGCCGTCGCCCGCCCTGCCGACCAATGGGTCGGCTGCCACTTGGTCGACACCGTCACCGAGGAAACCCGCGCCAAGATCGAGCTGATGTTGCAGGAGGTCCAGCGCACCGGCGTCTCGCGCCGGCGCGAGGTCAATCTGCCGGGCGTGGGTGGTTCCAGCATCCCGGTGGCGTTTGCAGCCATCCGCCTGGGCGCCGACGGCCCGGTGCTGGCGGTCGGGCGCGACCTGCGTGCCATCGCCGCCATCCAGCAGCGCTTTGTCGAGGCCCAACAGGAACTGGAGCGCGACTATTGGCGCCAGCGCCAGACCGAGGCCCGCTACCGCCTGCTGTTCCAGGTCGCCACCGACGCAGTGCTGGTGATCGACGCGGTCAGCCTCATCATCATCGAGGCCAACCGCGCCGCCGCCGAGCTGTTCTGCAGCGCCCCGGCGCAGATGGCAGGCCAGCCTGCCGGTATCGGCATCGACCCCGCATCGCGTCCGGCGTTTGAAGAACTGCTCTGCGCCACCCGCGCCAGCGGCAAGCCGGCGGAGATCCGTGCCCGCCTGGGCGCGCCGGGCGGCCAGGCGGCGGTGGCGCTGGTGGACGTGTCGGCGACGCCGTTCCGTGCCACGTCGGACAGCTCCAGCCAGCTGCTGCTGCTGGTGCGGGTGCGCAGCGCCGAGCGGCGCGGCACGGACACCGCGCGGCGCCTGGCCGATTTCGTCGAGCACACGCCGGATGGGGTGGTCATCACCGACAGCCAAGGCCGGCTGCAGATCTCCAACCCTGCCTTCCTGGCGCTGTGCCCGGCCGGCGCCAGCGACAGCACGGTCAAGGGCCGCACCCTGGCCGACCTGCTGGGCGATCCGGGCCTGCGCCTGGCTGCGCTGTTGGCCGAGGTGCGGCTCAACGGCATCGCCACCCAGGTGCGGGTGCCTATCGGTGCGCCGCACAGTACCTGGGTCGGCCACGGGACCGACGAGGTCGAGGTGTCGTCGGCACTGCTGGCCGAAGGCGACCAGGAATGCATCGGCTTCATCCTGCGCCGCCACCGCCCGCGCCAGGCCCAGCCGCAGCAGCCGGCCGAAGCCCTGGCGATGGCGATCGAGAGTCTGGCTTCCCAGCTGGGCCGGGTCTCGCTGCCTGATCTGGTGCAGCAGGCCACCCATCTGGCCGAGCGCTACCTGATCCGCAGTGCGTTGGAGCGCGCCAGCGAACATGCCGCCTCGGCAGCCGACTGCCTGGGCATCACGCCCGAGGGCCTGGCGCTGCGGCTGATGCGTCACGGGCTGGTCGCCGACGGCGACGCGCCGCCGCTGCTGAACTGACACCAGCCAGCGCGCCAGCGCAAGCCGGGATTGCCGCCGGTGCACCGGCTGCGCGCTGGGGTAATCTCGCGCCCGTGCACCAAAGCCCCGCCTTCGGTCAGGCCGACCTCAGCAATTGCGAGCGCGAGCTCATCCACCTCGCCGGCTCGATCCAGCCGCAGGGGGCGTTGCTGGCGTTGCGCGAGCGCGATGGTCTGGTGGTGCAGGCCTCGGCCAACTGCGACAGCCTGCTCGGCCTGGCGGCCGATCGGCTGCTGATGCGTCCGCTGTCGGTGCTGTGTGGCGATCTGGAGGCGCGGGTGCGCCTGCTGTCTGCGGTGCCCGATCTGGCCGATCCGCAGCCGCTGCAGGTCCAGACCGAGGTGGGCGGCCAGGCGCGCGAGTGGCTGCTGATGCTGCACCGGGTGCCCGCCCAGGGCGTGCTGGTGCTGGAGTTCGAGTCCCCCGACGGCGGCGGTGCCGACGTCGCCCGGGCGGCCCGGCAGCCCGCGCTGCTGGAGCGCCTGTCCGATGCGGTGCAGCACTTCAGCCAGGCGGCCTCGATCGGTGCGCTGTGCGACGGCATCACCCGCTGCGTGCGCGACCTCACCGGCTACGACCGGGTGATGGTCTACAAGTTCGACCCCGACGGCCACGGCAAGATCATCTCCGAGGCCCGCCATCCCCGGCTCGAGACGTTGCTGGGCCACCAATACCCGGCCAGCGACATTCCGCAGCGCGCACGGGCCCTGTACCTGGCCAACCGGGTGCGGGTGCTGGTCGATGTGCATTACCAGGCGGTGCCGCTGGTGCCGGTGCAGCTGCCGGCCGATCCGGCAGCTGGCCGGGCGGACGCCGAAGAGCTCGACATGTCGATGTGTGCCTTGCGCAGCATGTCGCCGTTGCACCTGCAGTACCTGAAGAACATGGGCGTGACCGCCACGCTGGTGGTGTCGCTGGTGCGCGAAGGCCGGCTCTGGGGCCTGATCGCCGCCCACCATGACAGCGCACGTGGCATCAGCCCGGTGCTGCGCTCGGCTTGCGATTTGCTGGCCGAGGTGGCGGCCACCCGCATCGCCGCCATCGAGAACCATGCCCATGCGCAGGTGGCCGTGCTGGTGCGCCGGCTGGAGCAGCGGCTGGTCGAGGCCACATCCACCGAGGGCGACTGGCGCCTGGCGCTGTTCCGCAACCCGCGCACCCTGCTGCAGCCCCTGGAGGCCACCGGCGCGGCACTGTTCCACGGTGGCGAATGGCTGACCACCGGCGACGTGCCGTCCACGCCGGAACTGCGCCAGCTGCTGCAGTGGGTGGACACCTGCTATGTCGACGCGCCCTTCGCCACTGCGGCGGTGGGCAAGGACAACAGCGCGCTCGCATCGCTCGCCCCGCTGGCCAGCGGCGTGCTGGCGGTCAAGCTGTCCAACCAGCAGCCCGACTACCTGCTGTGGTTCCGCAAGGAGCAGCTGCGCACCGTCACCTGGGCCGGTGACCCGGTCAAGCCCACGGTCAACGACGACCCGCTCACGCTGTCGCCGCGCCGCTCGTTCGCTGCCTGGAGCGAGATCGTGCGCGGCACCGCACTGCCCTGGAGCGCGGCAGAGCTGGCCTTGGGCCGGGCCGTCGGTGCCTCGCTGGTCGACATCATCGTGCAGGTGAATGCAGTGCGGCTGCTGGTGGCCGAGCACCAGCTGGCCGGCGTGCGCGCCACGGTGCGCAGCTCGCGCGAGCCGGTGGCCATCGCCGACGGCGGCGGCCAGCTGCTGTTCGCCAACCCGGCATTTGCCGCACTGCTGGGCTGCACGGCGGACAGCCTGGCCACGCTGGACGCGCTGGCCACCGCCTTCACCGACCCGGCGCTGTTGCGGGCCGGGCTGGATTCGGTGCGCAGCCTGCACCAGGCCTGGCGCGGCGAGTTGCACCTGGCCTGCGCTGCCGACGCCGATGCAGCGCTGCCGGTGGGCCTGCGCATCGAGCTGGTGCCCGGGCGCGACGGCCAGGTGCTGGGCTACATCCTGGTGCTGAGCGACCTGAGCGACAGCCACCGCGCCGACGCGGCCCGCCGCCACCTGGAAGACGCGCTGCACCTGGCCGGCCGACGCGACACCGCGCCCGACGGCCAGGGCGGCCCGGCCGGCCCGGCCGACCAGGTGATCAGTGCCATCCTCACCAACGCCAGTCTGGCGGCGATGGACATCGCCGAAGGCAGCGGCGGCCCCGGCGTGGCACCGCTGCTGGAGGAGGTGGAGGCCTCGGCCTGCCGGGCGGCCGTGCTGTACGCGCGCGTGCGCCAGCTGGGCTAGCGCCCGCTGGCCGCCAGTTCATCGAACAGCCGCACATGCTGCGCGAACGCCCATTGCGCCTCAGCCACCAGGGTTTGCATGGTGGTCTCGTCCAGCGCCAGGCCGTCGAGTGCCTGGCGCAACTGCTGGCCCAGCTGCGCCACCTGCGCCGGCGGGCCGAAGTCGAAGAAGCGGGTGCCGGCGTCGCCCTGCAGCCCATAGGCCCGCTGCGCCACCCGGCGCAGCGCCTGGCCGCCGGCCAGGTCGCCCAGGTAGCGCACATAGGCATGGGCGGCCAACGCTGGCGGCTGCTGCCGGGCCAGCGCCTGCAGGCGGTCGGCATAGGCGGTGGCGGCAACGCACAGGGCCAGATCGTCCTGCCAGTGCGGGCCGGCACCGACGGCCAGGTCGTCCAGCAGCAGCGCACAACGTGCCAGCGGGGCCAGCTGCAACGGTGCCAGCAGCGGGTGCGTGGCGTGCTGCTGCAGCGCGGCCTCCAGCGCCTGGTAGACCAGCAGCAGGTTGCGCTGCAGCCGCCAGAAGTCTGCCGCCGGCAGGGTGCCGCGCAGCATGGCCGGCATGACACCGGCCCGTTCGGCGGTGGTGTGCAGTGCCTGCGTGCCGTCACGCAGGCGTTGCGCCAGACCCATGCCCATGCTCATACCCATGCGTGCCTTCGCGCTGCCGGAGATCGGCCGGTGCGGCTGACCCAACCCAGGATGATAGCGGCCGCTCTGCAGGCCCGCCGAACTGCCCGATGACCGGCCCGCTCGACTGGTCGCGCGACGGCGCCCACTGGCCGCACCGGGAGGCCAGCCGCTTCGTCGAGGCCGGCGGCTGCAGCTGGCATGTGCAGGTCTTGCGCGGGCGGCCAGGCCAGCCGGTGCTGTGGCTGCTGCACGGCACCGGCGCGGCCAGCCATTCCTGGCGGGCGCTGATGCATTTGCTGGCGCCGCATGCCACGCTGGTGGTGCCCGACCTGCCGGGCCACGGCTTCAGCGGGCCGCTGCCGCGGTCGCAGGCCTCGCTGCCCGGTATGGCGCAGGCGCTGGCGGCGCTGTCCCAGGCCCTGGCACTGCCGCCGGCGGTGGTGCTGGGCCATTCGGCCGGGGCCGCGCTGGCGGTGCGGGCGGTGCTCGACGGCCTGCTTGCGCCGGCGCAACTGGTGGGCATCAATGCCGCGCTGCTGCCCTTCGAGGGCCTGGCCGGCCGGGTGTTCGGGCCGATGGCGCGGCTGATGGCGCGCCAGCCCTGGGTGCCGTGGCTGTTTGCCCGCAGTGCCGGCGATGCCGCAGCGGTAGAGCGTCTGGTGGCCGCCACCGGTTCCACGCTCGACGCCCAGGGCCTGGCTCTGTATGCCCGGCTGATGCGCAGCCCGGCGCATGTGGCCGGTGCGCTGGCGATGATGGCCGACTGGGACCTCGACAGCCTGTGGCGGCAGCTGCCGGCACTGGGCGTTCCACTCACCTTGCTGGTGGGCGGGCAGGACGGCACGGTGCCGCCGGCGCAGGCGCAGCGGCTGCGGCTGAAGCTGCCTGCCACCCGCGTGCAACTGCTCGACGG
>JBBRVT010000295.1:0-5932 GCA_038246615.1 Burkholderiales bacterium | reverse complement strand
GCAGGCCTGGTCGGTGCCTGGCTGAACGGCCGTGGCAGGCCGCTGGCAGTGCCGCTGCACGGGCTGGGCGGGGCGGCCCAGCCGGTTGCGCAGCGGCTGCATGCCGAACTGGGCTGCACCCACCTGCTGGTGCACGGCGTGTCGCGGCCGCAGCGGCTCAGCGAGATCGAGACGCTGTTCATCCTGGGCGGTGCGGGCGGTGCCGACACCGCACAGCAGACCCAGCGCCTGGCCTGCCTGGAGCTGATGCTGCCCCATCTGCACAGCACCTGGCAGCGCACCGCCAGCACCGAGCAAGAACTGCAGAGCCCGGGCTTGCCGGCCGCCCCCGCAACGCCGGTGCGCCTGCGCGACGACCAGGCCGCCGTGCCGCAAGTGCAGAGCACGGTGACTGCCCGCGAACAGCAAGTCCTGCGCTGGGTGCGGGAGGGGCTGAGCAACCAGGAGATCGCCCAGGAGCTGGGCATCAGCCCGCTGACGGTGAAAAACCACATCCAGAAGATCCTGCGCAAGCTGAATGCGGGCAACCGCGCCCAGGCCGTGGCCCAGGCACTGGCCCAGCACCTGATCGACGCAGCCGGCCCGCCGGAACGCCGCCCGGTGGCCGATGCCCCCAGCTTGCCGCCCGACACGACACCATGAGCGCCGCGCTGAACCCGCGCCTGCAGCAGGCGGCGCCCACCGGTCGGTCTCCGGCAGTTGCCACCGACCTGGCACCGTTGCCGGCCGCCGTCGGTGTCGGTGTCGGTGTCGGCGTCGCGCCGGCACCGATGCGCTTCGGGCACTTTCCGATCACCGAATGCCACCTGTTCCCGCCGCCTGGCGGAGCGCTCTGCTGGGTCTACCTGACGCTGAATGCCGAGATCGCGCTGTCGCTGGAGAACAACCCCGCGTTGCAAGCGTTGATCCGCTCGCCGCGGGCGCGCGTCAGCGTCGATGGCCAATGGCTGTGGTGGGCGCTGCGGCGCAAGTACCCGCAACAGGCGTTGCGCAAGCTGGCCGGCTCCGAACTGATCGGCGACCTGGCGGCGCACTGCGCGCAGCATGGCCGGCGTCTGCTGCTGCTCGGCAGCACGCCGCTGGCCAATGGCGGTGCGGTGCAGCGGCTGCGCCAGCGCTGGCCGGGCCTGCAGGTGGCCGGTTTCGCCCCGCCGCTGTACCGGCCCGGGCAGCCCTGCGAGCAAGCGGCCCAGGCGCAGGCGATGGCGGCCATCGCGGCCCATGCAGCCGACTACGTGGTGCTGGGGCTGGGCGCCACCCGGGAGCAGCGTTTTGCACAGGCGCTGCTGCCCGGCCTCGACGGCAGGGTGCATGGCCTGCTGTGCTTCGGTGGTGCGATCGACCTGGCCAGCGGCCAGGTGCGCCGTGCCCCGGCCCTGTGGCAGCACATCGGGCTGGAGGGCCTGTGGCGGGTGCTCGAACAGCCCGCCCGCCTGGGCCGGCTGTTGCGGGTGCTGCGCATCCTGCCGCGGCTGGCGCGCGGCCAGTATTGAAGTACCGACGCGCCGGCCGACAGCGACGGGCACCATGGCGCTCGCCGCCTGTGGGCATCCTCGGCGCTCGACGCCTGTGGGCATCCATGGCGCTCAACCCCCGTGGGCATCCATGGCGGTTGCCACCAGCAGGAAGCCGCTGGCGCCGATGTCCGGCCAGCGGCCGGTGCAACGGGCGGCCAGCCTCGGCCAGTGGCGGGCCCAGGGCAGTGACGACTGCCGGGCCGACAGGTCCTCGACCAGCCTGAAGCCGGTTTGTGCCAGCAGCCCCAGCGCGTCGGCATGCCGGAAGAAGCGCAGATGCGGGTAACGCCAGGCCGGCTGCCCGGGAAACCAGCTGCGGCTGTCGATGCCCGATCCCTTCAGCAGCTGCCAGCGGCCGCGCCAGTCGAAGTGGTTCGGCAGGTTGAGCACCAGGCGGCCCTGCGGGCGCAGCAGCCGGCGCGCCTCCTGCAGCGCCCGCACCGGGTCGACCAGATGCTCCAGCACGTCGAGCAGCAAGACCCAGTCCCAGCTGGCGTCCGGCCAGGGCAATGCAGCGCTGCCGATGTCGGCCACCAGGGTCGGCACGCCGGCGCGGCCGGCCTGCGCCGCCGCGTCGGCCAGTGCCTCCACACCCTGTACCCGGTTGTCAGGCAGGAACAGCGCCAGGTTGGCGCCCAGGCCGCTGCCCAGCTCCAGCACGCATTGCCGGCTGATGGCATGGCGTCGCTTCAGGTCGGCCAGCTGCCGGTGCATGTGCTGGCGGCCGCCGCCGGCCAGATCGGCGGCCAGCCAGTCCAGCCGGTAGCCGTCAGCGGCCATGGTGGTCGGGGCCGGGGCCGGGGCCGCCAGGCGGCGGCAGCATGGCCCGGGCGACCCAGTTCAGCGTCGATCGGCGGTCGGACGACCCGGCCTGCAGCAGCGGTGCCACCAGGTTCAGCAGCGGTATCAGCGGCGCGGCGCGGCGCGGCAGGGCCTCGATCAGTGCCACCACTGCCGCCGTCATCGCACCGCAGTCGGGCTCGATCGCCTGCACCCGCAGGCCGGCGTCGCCCAGCAGCAGCGCCAGGCCATGGCGGGTGAAACGCAGGTAGTCGTGCGGCTCTTCATGCATCGGCCACCAGAACGGGCCACTCAACACCAGCTGGCCGCCGGGGCGCAGCAGCCGTGCGCACTCGGCGACCAGGGCCGCCGGGTCGGGCACGTGCTCCACCACCTGGGTGCACAGCACGATGTCGGCACAGCCGGTGGCCAGCGGCAGGCGGCTGGCGTCGGCCAGGATGTCGGGACGCGCGCCGTCCACGCTGCGGTCCAGGCCGATGCACCAGGCGGCGCCGAACAGGTCGGCATACGGGCGCTCGCCGCAGCCCACGTCCACCACCACCAGGCCGGCGCCGCTGCGACCGGCCAGCGCGGCCTGCACCGCGCTGCCCAGCGCCGCCCACAGTGCGCGGTAGGTGAGATAGTCGCGCCGCAACCGGCTCAGCCGGCGCTGTTGCAGCCGCTGGGTGGCCATCAGCGTGCCGCTGCAGTCGGCCGCAAGGTGCCAGCCGGGCCAGCCGGGCCGGCAGGGCCGGCAGGGCCCGGCAGCGGCCGCGTGGCGGCCGACGCCAGCAGGCCGCGCAGCAGCTGCTGCTGGTACAGCCCGGCACGCCGCTGCGCCCACTGCTGCACGGCCAGCCGGTCGGCCGGGGTGCTGGGCATGGCCTGGCAGCAGGCCGCCGCGAAGTCGGCCGCCGTGGTGGCCTGGCGCACATGCGGCGGCAGCCCGGGGCCCAGGCCGCGCAGCGCATGGGGCGTGGCCACCACGGCACGGGCGCGGGCGATGGCCTCGATGGCCTTCTCCTGCACGCCGCTGCCCAGCAGCGCGGGCAGTGCCACCACGTCCACTCGGCGGTAGAAGTCGGCCACGTCGGCCACCCGCCCCAGCACCTGCACCTGGCCGCGCGGGCCCGCCGGCAGCGGCACCGGCAGCCGGTCCAGCCCGCAGCCCGCCAGCAGCACCCGGCAGGCCGGGCCCAGCCTTGGCAGCACCTCGGCCAGCATCCACTGCAGTGCGGCGCGGTTGGGCGCCCAGCTCCAGGTGCCGATCAGGCCGACGACCGGGCCGGCGCCCGGCGCGCCTTCGGCTGGTGCCGCAGATGGACCGCCTGCCAGTGGATAGCCGGGCAGCCGCACCAGGCAGCCGGGCCTGACCGGCAGGCTGCGGGCATCGTCCTCGCTCAGGCAGGCCACGGCGGCGGCATGCTGCAGCGCATCGGCTTCCAGTGCGGCCAGCAGCCGCGCCTCGCGCAGCAGCACCTGGCGGCGCAGCCCGCCGGCGCGGCCTGCCTGCTCGGCGTAGCCGGCAGCTTCCAGGTTGTGCAGCACCAGCAGCGGCGCGGGCAGCTGCCAACGCAGCGGCCCTACCCAGTCCCAGGCCTGCAGGTGGTCGACCACCAGGGCGTCCGGCGGGGCGGCCAGCAGTGCCTGCGCGGCGCGCCCTGCCACGCCGCCAGCACCCAGGCGGTGCACCGTCGAGGCACGCCCGCCGGCCCAGGCGCCCAGCAGCCCGCGCACGCGCTCGTGCAGCGGCTGGTCGTCGAAGGGCGTGACCAGCGGGCCCAGCGACACCGCACCCGCCGCGTTGCCCCGGCCGATCAGCCGCACTTCGTGGCCGCCTGCCTGCAGAGCCGCCAGCAGCCGTGCGGTGCAGACCTCTCCGCCGCTGCCCGGCCGGTCGAACAGCCGGGTAGTGAGCACGGTGACCTTCATGGGCCAGGCCGCCGCTGCGCCGCGCGCCGGCGCATGGGTGCGCTGGCCGGGTGCAGGTACAGCGCCAGCGCCATGAAGCCCAGCGCGTTGCCGCCCACGCCAAGGCTGGATGCAGAGAACAGGAACGACAGCATCCAGAACATCAGCCAGGCTGCCAGCCAGGGCGCGCCCGGGTCGCGCCGCTGCGCGCCGGTGGCCAGCACGTCGCGCGCCAGCGCCGCCACCCACAGCAGCGGCAGTGCCGCCGCCACCCCGACCTGGGCCAGGATGTTGCCCAGGCCGCTCTCGTCGCCGATCTCGACCGCGTCGTTGGTGTAGTTGCCGGCCCCGCCGATGCCTTCGCCCAGCCAGTTGCCGGCCGCCAGGTGCTGCAGCGCCGTGGTGAGCCCGCCCACATGCGCCAGCGGCCCTTCCAGCTCCAGTGCCGCAGCCAGCCAGGCCAGCACACAGCCTGCCAGCACCATGGCCAGCAGGTGACGCGGCGAAGGCAGCCCGATGCCGCGCCACAGCACCAGCATCAACAAGAACAGCCAGAAGCCCTTGGACAGCGTGGCCATGCCGGCGACCACGGCCAGCAGCACCAGGGCCGTGGCACGGTGGCCACGCGCCTGGCGTGCCAGCGCCAGCGCCAGCAGCGCGGCCATGGCCGCGCCCAGCGTTGTCGGCTCCAGGTAGCTAGACACCAGGCGGCGCAGCGGCTCGCCCGTCCAGGCCACCAGGTCCCACGAGAAGAAGCGGCCGCTCTGCGTGAACGGCAGGGTGCCGAACTTGTCGAAGCCGTTGGCGGCGGTGTAGTCCTCGATGCGCAGCCAGTCGGTCCACAGGCGCTGTGGCGCCAGCCACGCCGCCAGGCCGATGGCGGCCACCACGGCGCAGCTGAGCACGATGGCCTGCAGCAGGCGGTCGATCTGGCCGGGTGTCCAGGGCAGCGCCAGCACCGCCACGAACAGCAGCGGCACCAGCACCAGGCGGCGCAGGTTCAGCGCCGTGACGTACAGGCCGTTGTCCGAGGCCAGGGCCAGCAGGCCCATCACCAGCACCAGCGCCAGGGCCCAGCGCGCCGACACCGGCAGCGGCGGTGGCCGGGCTGCCGACATGCGCGCCGCCACGGCCAGCACCACCAGTGCCAGCACCAGCGCGTCGCGCGAGGCGCCACCCAGTGCCCAGACCGGATCGCTCGTGGCCAGGAAGCCCAGCAGGCCGATCAGCGGGCCGAACTGCAACGCCACGATCAACGCCAGCATGCCCAGCATGGGCAGCACCGGCGCGCGCTGCACGGGCGCGGCAGCCGGGATGGGCGCGGCGGCGCCGATCATGCGGAACTGCCGGCGGCCGCCGCCGGACCAGCCTGCCTGCCGCTGCGCAGGTGCTGCACCAGCGCCAGCAGCGCCGGCCGGTAGCGCTGCGGCGCATGCAGGCGTGCCAGCTGCCGCCGGGCGTGCGCCACCGCCTGCATGCGCGCAGCGGGGTCGCGCATGCGTGCCAGTGCGCGGTCCAGTCCGGCCCGGTCACCAAATTCGAACAGCGACTCGGCTGGCAGCAGCGCGGCCAGCCCGGCCTGGCGGCTGGCCACCACCGGCCAGCCCAGTGCGGTGGCTTCGAGCGCGACGAGCGGCACGCCCTCGTAGCGCGACGGCAGCAGCAGCAGGTCGCTGCCGGCCAGGGCCTGGTCGATCGGCGCATGGGCATGCACCTGCATGTGT
>JBBRVT010000294.1:0-5966 GCA_038246615.1 Burkholderiales bacterium | reverse complement strand
GCTCAGCCGCTCAGGCCTCGCGAATGTCGGCGATCGGGTCGTCGCCGAAGTCGGCCCGCTGCAGCCGCGCCAGCAGCGTGCGGGCGCAGTCGGCGGCGCTGCTGAGCTGGCCCTGCGCATGCAGTGCGGCAAAACGCGCCTGCTCGGGAAAGGCTTGTGCGTCTGCGCCGCGCAATTCGGCCTGCATGTCGGTGTCGATCACGCCCGGCGCCATCGAGACGATGCGCGCGCCGTTCGGCCGCGCCGCCTCTTCCAGCGCCACCGCGCGGCTGAAGTGGTCCATGCCGGCCTTGGCGGCGCAGTAGGCGGCAGTGCCTGCCATCGCCCGCCGGCCCAGGCCGGAGCTGATGTTGAGCACCCGGCGCGCCCCGGGCCAGCCGGCGGTGGCAGCCAGGAAGGCGCCGGTCAGCAGCAGCGGCGCCTCCAGCCCGGCGCGCATGGCCAGGCTCAGTGATGGCAGCGGCACCTGGCCCAGCGAGGCCGGCAGGCCCGCCACGCCGGCGTTGTTGATCAGCGTGGCGCTGGCCAGGGTGGAAGCGTCGAAGCCGCCCAGCCAGGCCGCCAGGCGCTCGGCCACCGGCTGCGGGTCGACCAGGTCGGCCGTCCACTGGGTGAGCGCCACGCCGGCGGCGTCGGCCTGGGCCTGCAGCGCCGGGTTGCTGTGGCGGGCGATGCCCAGCAGCACCTGGCCGGACTGCAGCAGTTGAGCCACCAGGGCGGCGCCCAGCCCGCGTGAAGAACCGGTGACGATGGTGAGTGATCGGGAAGATGTCATGCGCCGAGCATATGCGCGCTGCAAGACGGGCTGTCAGCCACCCGCCTGGCGGCCGGCCGCATTGCAACCGCCGGCATGTCAGCCAGACGCAGGCTTGGTGCGGACAATGCGCCGCATGCAGAAACCCTGGGTGCTGGCCTTGGCCGCCGGCGCGACCGTGCTGTTGGTGGCGCTGGCGCTGCCCTTGCTGCGCATGGGCGGCGCAGGCGGCGACGGTGGTGGCGCGTGGGCTGGCGAGGACGGCGCGCCGCGCACCGGCCTGCCCTGGCAGGTGAGCCGCCTGGCCGAAGGCCGCGCCCAGGTGTTCGGCCTGGAGCCGGGGCGCGACACCCTGGCCCAGGTACAGGCGCGCCTGGGCGACGCGCTGCAAGTGGCCCTGGTGGCGCGGCTGGGCGAAGTGGGCGCGCTGGAGGCGCTGGCCGATCCGTTCCTGGCCGGCTTCGTTTCGGGCCGGCTGGTGCTGGCCTTCGACGTGCCCACTGCCCAGTTGCAGGCCTGGCGTGTAGCGGCCGGCAGTTCCGAGCCGATGGAAGGCGGCGTGCGCCGGTTCAAGCTGCGGGCCGACCACCGCCAGCAGGCGCTGCAGGCGCGCCTGGTGGGGCTGAGCTTCATCTCCGGCGTGCGGCTCACGGTGGACGACGTGCGCCAACGCTTCGGCGCCCCGGCAGAGACGCTGGACCAACCCGGCGGCGCGCAGGTGCTGCTGTACCCCGAGTCGGGCCTCAGCATCAGCGTGGCACCGGGCCAGCGCGGCGTGCTGCAGTACGTGGCGCCGCGTGAGTTTGCCGAGCGCCTGCGCGCGCCATTGCTGGCAGCGGCGGCGGCGCAGACAGGCAAGCCGCTGCGGTAGGCGCTGGGCAGGCGCCGGGTTGGTCGCCTGGCCAGCCGATCGGCGGCGGCTGCGGTCCGTCAGAACGGCACGGCGCTGTGGAAGGCATGCACGCCCTGCGCGTCCTGCCAGGCCAGATCACAGGCATGCAGCAGCAGCCGCGGCGCGGCCGCCTGCACCGGCGGCGGGGCATACAGCGCGTCGCCCAGGATCGGGTGGCCGATGGCGGCCAGGTGCAGGCGCAGCTGGTGGGTGCGGCCGGTCAGTGGCTGCAGCACCAGCCGGGTGGTGCCGGCGGTGGTGCCTGCGGTGGTGCCTGCGGTGGTGCCGGCGGTCGTTCCGGCAGCCGTGTCGGCGGCCGTGTCGCGCGCCAGCACCTGCCAGCGGGTGACGGACGGCTTGCCGACAAGGTGGTCGACCTGCTGGCGCGGGCGGTTGGGCCAGTCGGGCGCCAGCGGCAGGTCGATCTCGCCGGTGTCGTCGGCCAGCAGGCCGGCCACCACCGCCACGTAGCGCTTGTGCATCTGCCGCTGGGCGAAGGCGGCCGACAGCGCGCGCTGCACCAGCGCGCCCCGCGCGAACAGCACCAGGCCCGAGGTGGCCATGTCCAGCCGGTGCACCACCAGCGCGTCGGGCCACTGCGCCTGCAGCCGGGCCGCCAGATTGTCGGCACCGGCGGGCCCCCGGCCCGGCACGCACAGCAGGCCGGCGGGCTTGTCGGCCACCAGCAGCCGGGCATCGTGGTGCAGCACGGTGAGGGGTTCTGAAGGGCAGGTCGCGGTCATGCAGCGTGCGAGGCTACCCCAATGCCGACAAGAAACGATACACGCCGATACCCCAACGACAGGACCGGCGCGGCCGCGGCCGACACCATCGAGGCCTGTTCAACACACCCTCTGGAGCACCCCATGAAGACCTGGATCCGCCGCACCCTGATCGGCCTGGCCGCCACCGGCGTCCTGCTGGGCGGCCTGGCCGCCATTTCCCACGGCCACCACGGCCACGGCCACGGCCGCATGAGCGACGCCGACATCGTGCAACTGCGTGGGCGCTTGATCGACAAGGCCGGCAGCAAGCTCGACCTGGATGCAGCGCAGACGGCCCGCCTGGCCACGCTGGCCGACGCGCTGCAAGCCCAGCGCAGTGCGCTGCTGGCTGGCGGCGCCGACCCGCGCACCGAACTGCGGGCGCTGATCGCCGGCACCAGCTTCGACCGCAGCAAGGCGCAGACGCTGGTGGACGGCAAGACCGCTGCGGTGCGCGACAAGGCGCCGGCCGTGGTCACCGCCATGGCCGACTTCTACGACAGCCTGCAGCCGGCGCAGCAGCAGAAGCTGCGCGACATGCTGGCCCGCGGCCGCCACCGCAGCTGACCGGCATGCCGAGGCCCACGGCCGCTGTGCCACCATGCCTGCCGTGCACCACATCCTGCTGATCGACGACGACGCGCACCTGGGGCCGCCGCTGGCCGCCTACCTGCAGCGCTTCGACTTCGCGCTGGAGGTGGCGCTGGCGCCCAGCGCAGGCTTCGCCCGGCTGGCTGCGGGCGGCATCGACGCGGTCATCCTCGACGTGATGCTGCCCGAGATGGACGGCTTTGCGGTGTGCCGGCAAATCCGCCAGACCAGCGCCATCCCGGTGCTGATGCTCACCGCCCGCGGCGAGCTGAGCGACCGGGTGGTGGGGCTGGAGCTGGGCGCCGACGACTACCTGCCCAAGCCCTTCGAACCGCGTGAGCTGGCCGCGCGGCTGCAGACCATCCTGCGCCGGGCACGGCCGGCTGCGCCTGCCCCGGCCCAGGCCCCGGCCCCGGCCCCGGCCACCCTGCTGCTGTTCGACGGCCTGCAGATCGACCTGGCCCGGCGGGCGGTGCAGTGTCTGGGCCGGCCGGTGGAGCTGACCGGCACCGAGTTCGAGCTGCTGCTGCTGCTGGCCCGCGCGCCGCAGCGGGTGTTCGACCGCGACGAGATCCTCAACCATCTGCGCGGGCGCGATGCCGACCTCTACACCCGCGCGGTCGACCTGCTGGTGAGCCGGCTGCGCCGCAAGCTGGCGCCGCTGGAGGCAGTCAAGACGCTGCGCAACGCAGGCTATGCCCTGGCCCTCGCGCCCCTCGCGCCCACCGCGCCCACCGCGCAATGACGCCGGCGCAGCGCCGGCGCCGCTGGCTTCCCCAATCCCTGCAGGCGCGGCTGGTGGCGGTGTTCCTGGCGTTGGCGCTCAGCACCACGCTGCTGTTCGTGTCGGCCACGCGGGAGCTGTTCTCCACCGGCTGGCGCGAGCTGGCCCGCCCGCTGGTGGCCGACTACCTGGACCGTTTGGCGGCCGACCTCGGCAGCCCGCCCGACGTGGCGCGCGCCAGCGCGCTGGTGCAGCGCCTGCCGCTGTCGGTGCGCATTGACGGGCCGCTGGTGCAGTGGGCGTCGCAACCGCAGCAGGACCACCACGGCCCGCATGACCCGCAGTGGCGCGACGCGCTGGAGCGCCGCAGCGCCGACGGCCACCGCATCCGCTTCGGCCTGGACTGGGGCGGCGGTGGCTGGCAAGACCGGCCGCGCTGGTTCGGCTGGGCCACGCTGGCTGCGCTGCTGGCGCTGACGGCGGGCGCCTGGGCCTGGGTGCGCCACCTGCTGCGGCCGCTGGCCGACATCCAGGCCGGCGCGCAGCGGTACGGGCGGGGCGATTTTTCCCAGCCGATCGCGCCGGGCCGGCCCGATGAGCTGGGCGCGCTGGCCGCGCAGGTCAACGCCATGGCCACCAGCCTGCAGCACATGCTGGCCGGCCAGCGTGGCCTGCTGCTGGCCATCAGCCATGAACTGCGCTCGCCACTGACCCGCGCGCGCCTGCATGCCGAACTGCTCGACGAGGGCGAACAGCGCGCGGCGCTGCTGCGCGACCTGGGCCAGATGCGCGACCTGATCAGCGACCTGCTGGAGCGGGAACGCCTGGCCGGCGGTGCGGCCGCGCTGCAGCGCGAGGCGGTCGACTTGAATGCCCTGGTGCAGGCGCTGGTCGATGCGCAGTTTGCCGGCCGCTGCATCACGCTGGACCTGGCGCCCGGCCTGCCGCCGCTGCAGGCCGACCGCGCACGGCTGCAACTGCTGCTGCGCAACCTGCTCGACAACGCGCTGCGCCACGGCGCCGGCACGCCGGTGCAGCTGCGCACCGCAGCGCAGGACGGCGGCTGGCGCCTGACGGTGCGCGACCACGGCCCCGGCGTCGATGCCGCCGCGTTGCCGCGACTGGGCGAGCCGTTCTACCGGCCGGACGCGGCACGCAGCCGGGCGGCCGGCGGTGTCGGCCTGGGGCTGTCGCTGTGCCTGCTGGTGGCGCAGTCGCATGGCGGCACGCTGCAATGGCGCAATGCGGCGCCGGGGCTGGAGCTCAGCCTGTGGTTGCCACCGCCGGGCGCGGCAGTAGCGTGATATCGCCGTACCAGGCCTCCAACTGCAGCTTCAGCGCGTCGGCGTCGGTCAGCACGCCCACGCCGATGAGGGTGCCCGGCGCTTCGCCGTACACCCGCTGGTAGTCGGCCACGACGTCGCGCTGGTAGTGCAGCCAGCGGCCGGCCCGCTGCGCACCGGACTCGACCGTCAGGTACTGGATGCGCGCCGTGCGGTGGTTGCGGTGCACCGAGTCCACCGCGTGGCTGCCGCCGTCCCACGCATACATCAGCGTGGCATAGGGCAGGCGCTGGCCGGTGAACAGCTCCACCTGGTCGAACAGCAGGCGCTCGCGCAGCGACAGGCGGGTGTGGTCGCCGTCGAAGGCCAGCACCAGCCGTGCCGGGCAGTCGTCGAGCACCGCCTGCGCGATGTCGGACTGTGGCGGCACGGCGCGCACGCGCCAGCTGAAATGCAGCTGGCTCCGCTGCGCCGGGTCGATGTGCACCGCGCAGCGCAAGCCGGTGGCGGATGCGGCGGCGCGGGCGTTCAGCACCCGGCGCTCGCCGTCCTGCACCACGCTGTAGCGGGTGCGGATGAGGTCCTTGCGCAGCGCATACGGGCGCCAGCCGGGCGGCGGCACGCCGAGTGCGGCACCGGAGAACGGCACCACCTGGGGCGCCGGCATCGGTCCGGCTGCCGGCTCGGGGTCTGCATCGGCGGCCGGCTCGGCGGGCCCGGTGGCGCAGCCGCCCAGACCCGCGGCGATGGCGCCCAGACCCAGGGCGCCGGCCAGCCATTGGCGGCGCGGCAGATCGGGCGCCGCTGGCGCATCGGCCCGGTCGGCAGCCGGTGGACTCAACGGCAACATGCATTCAACCCCTGCGGTGCCCGGCGCACGCTGCGCCGGATATACAGGGGCGCATGCTATCGGCGCCACAGCGGCGCTGCAGGCCGTGGGAACCCCCGGTCTGTCTGC
>JBBRVT010000293.1:0-6008 GCA_038246615.1 Burkholderiales bacterium | reverse complement strand
GGGTGTTCGACGATGGCCGTGAAGGCGACATACGGCACTTTTGTCTGGGCCTGGGCGCCGACAGCCACACCACCAGCCGCACCAACGGCCGCACCAACGGCCAACAACATTCCCATCCATGATCGCAGCAGCATCAGAACCTCCTGGGTTGAAGCCCGGCCCCGGCGGGGCACAGGCGGGGAAACAGCCGCTCATGCCACCGGGGTGGCAGATTGCGGATCGATCGGAAAACGCGCGCACAGTGCACGCACCTGCCTGGCCGCGTGTGCTGTGCGCTGGGCACCGGGCGGGCCCAGGTTGTCGGCCAGCAGGTCGGCCACAAGTTCGGCCACCTGGCGGCAATCGTCCTCGCGCAGCCCGCGGCTGGTGATGGCCGACACGCCCAGGCGCAGGCCACTGGCGCCGGCCAGGTCCGTGTCGCCGGGCACGGGTGCCGGGCTGGCATTGATCTGGATGGCGTCCAGCCGGGCGCTGGCGGCCCGGCCGTTGAGGCCCAGGGCGCGCAGGTCGACCAGCACGAAAGGCGTGTCGGTGCCGCCGGTGACCAGCCTGAGCCCGCGGGCCTGCAGCGCGGCGCCCAGCGCCCGGGCATTGGCCAGCACCTGGCGCTGGTAACCGGCAAATGCCGGATGCAGGGCCTCGCCCAGCGCCACCGCCTTGCCGGCGATCAGCCCCAGCAGCGGTGTGCCCTGCACCCCCGGGCACACGGCGGCGTCGATCTGCGCCGCCAGCGTGGCGTCGTTGCACAGGATCAGGCCACCATGCACGCCGCGCAGGTTCTTGTAGGTGGTGGTGGTCACCAGGTCGGCATGCGGGAACGGGTGTGGAAACAGCCCGCAGGCCACCAGCCCCGCCACATGCGCGATGTCGGCCATCAGCCTGGCCCCCACGCTGTGGGCGATCTGCGCCAGGCGTTCGAAATCGATGGCGCGGGGGTAGGCCGAGGCACCGGCGATCACCAGCCTGGGCCGGTGCTGCTGCGCCAGGCGCTGCGCCGCGTCGTAGTCGATCAGGCCGTCATCGGCGCGCACGCCGTAGTGCAGGTGCCGGAACCACTTGCCCGACAGGTTGTCGGCATCGCCATGGCTGAAATGGCCGCCGTCGCCCAGCGCCATCGACAACACGCAGTCGCCCGGCGCCAGCAGCGCCAGGTACACCGCCTGGTTCGCCTGGGTGCCCGAGTGCGGCTGCACATTGGCATGGGCGGCACCGAACAGCTGGCAGGCGCGGGCGATGGCCAGGCGCTCCAGCGCATCCACCTCGGCAGAGGCCGCCAGCCAGCGGGCACCGGGGTAGCCCTCGGTGGTGATGGCGCCCAGCACCGAGCCACTGGCCTCGCGCTGCGCCAGGCTCAGGGTGTTCTCGGAGGCCACCAGATCCAGGCGCTGCGCCTGGCGCTGCACCTCGGCGGCGATGCAGGCGGCCACCGCCGGGTCGGCCTCGGCCAGCGGCAACTGCCAGGGCAGAGGCCCGGGCGAATGCGAATGCCAGGGCGAATGCGAGGGCGGATGCGACGGTGGATGCAAGGCGCCGGCGGGCATGCGGTGCTCAGCCGACCAGCGGTTGCAGCAGGCAGTCGTCGGCCAGCATCTGCACCGGGCGGCGGTCACGCTCGTGGGCGAACTCCGGCACGTCGTTGGTGGCGGCGTTGCTGACCGGGTTGAGGATCAGCGAGAAGATCCAGCGCGGAAATGGCGACAGGTTCTGGCCCGAGACATGCAGCAGCCGGTCGCCAAAGATCAGCACGGTGCCCCGCCGGCCATGGGCCGAGACCATGCCCAGTTCGGTCACCAGGTCGGCCACCGCACTGCGTGGCACAGTCCACAGCTCCCACTTCTGGCCGTCCACGCTGCGTTGCAGCGGGATCTCGCGCTTGTGCGACCCCGGCACGAACATCAGCGGCCCGTTGAACTCGGTCACGTCGTCCAGGTGGATGTGCAGGTTCAACGCCAGCGGCTTGGGCACGCCATCGCGCCGGTGGTGGGTGGCGAAGTCGGTGTGCCAATCGAAGCCGGCGCCGTCGAAGCCTGCCTTGGGGTTGATCTTGACCTGCTGCGGATACAGCGCATCGTCGCCCAGGATCTGCATCGCCGGCTCGACCAGGCGCGGGTGGCGCACCAGGCGGGCGTAGATCTCGCTGCGGCGGTGCAGCGACAGCAGGTTGCGCACCACGCCACCGACAGACTCACGCGGGTTCTCGGGGCAGTCCTGGGCCATCAGCGCCGGCACCGGGGCGCGCAGCGCCTCCACCTCTGCGGCAGAGAACACCCCCGGCAGGACCAGGAAGCCATCGTGGTCGAGTTGCTGCAGTTGTGCATCCGTCAAGCGCATCGCCAGTCTCCCGCGTCCAGTGATGCAACCTAGTTTAGGCGGGCGACGGCGGCGGGTGATTGCGTTCTGAGCCTGGTTTTCCGGCGGGCACGCCACGTTCCGTTCAACCAGATGCCGTTCAGAGCGGATCCTGCCAATGGCGGTGCATGATCCGGGTTTGCCACCACTCCACAGGTCCCTGCATGCCCACCGACTGGCTGGACCGCACCGATGTCAAGCTGCTTGCCATCTTGCAGGCCGAGGGCCGCATCTCCAACGTGGAGCTGGCAGAGCGGGTGGCGCTGTCTCCTACGCCCTGCCTGCGGCGTGTGAAACGCCTGGAAGACGCCGGCCTGATCGCCCGCTACCGGGCCGAGCTCGACCGCCGCGCCATCGGCCTGGGGGTGACGGCCTTCGTCTACGTCAACATCGACAACCACGGCCCGGCCGCCACCCAGGCCGTCATCGCCGCCACCGAGGGCATCCCGCAGATCATCGCCTGCCATGTGCTGACCGGCGCCTTCGACTTCATGCTGGAGGTGGTGACACCCACGCTGGACGACTATGCCAACGTGATGCTCGAACGGCTGGGCGGCCTGCCGGGTGTGTCTGCACTGCAGACAAGCTTTGCCTTGCGCAGCATCCGCAGCGGTCGGGAACTGCCGCTGGGCCATCTGGCGCAAGGGGCGCAAGGCACGCAGGGCTGAGCAGCCCGCGCATGCCAGGCGCGCAGCTGCGCCAGATCGACTGCGCGCACAGGTCGGCCATGTCGGCGTGGCCTGCAGCAGGGCCTGCACGTTCTCGGGCGCGGTGGTGGTGACAATCGCCAGCACCAGCCCGTCGGGGGACGCTGGGGCCTGTCGGGTTCCCGAGGGTGGGTCAGCCGATGGCCAGGCGGGTGGCCGCCAGCGGGTTGAACTGGTCGAAGTGCGCGATGAAGGCGTCGGGCGCGTCGGCGCCCGTCAGGCTGCCCTGCGGATAGCCGTGGCGCACCAACTGCACCGCGACGCCGGCGGCGCGGGCAGTGCGCACGTCGGTGGTGCTGTCGCCCACCAGCAGCGCCTCGTCGGGCCGCGCTTGCAGCGCTGACAGCGCATGCAGCACCATGCCCGGGTGCGGCTTCTTCACCGGCAGGGTGTCGCCGGCCACGATCAGGTCGAAGTCGGCCAGCAGTTGGTGACGCACCAGCAGGCGCTGGGTAAATGCGGTTTCCTTGTTGGTCAGCAGCACCTGCTGCAGGCCCTGGGCGCGCAGCCGCTGCAGCATGGCGCGCACGCCGTCGTGCACCAGGCTGTTGGTGCCGCAGCGGCCGGCATAGTCGTCCGAGAAAGCGGGCCAGGCCGAATCGACAGCGCTGGCCGGCTCGCCGGCATCGGCCAGGGCCCTGGCCAGCAAGGCCTGCGCGCCGTCGCCGATCCAGCCGCGCACCAGCGCGGCCGGGACCAGCGGGTGGCCACGGCGGCGCAGCGTGTCGTTGATCGCATCGGCGATCTCGGGCGCGGTCTCCATCAGGGTGCCGTCCAGGTCGTACAGGATCACGCGCAGCATCGCTGGGCCCTCGGCTCGGGTCAGCCGGCGCGCCGCTTCAGATCGAGCAGGCGCAGGATCATCGGCGTGAAGATCAGCTGCATCGCCAGGCCCACTTTCCCGCCCGGGATCACGATGGTGTTGGGCCGGGTCATCATCGAGCCATGCAGCATCGACATCAGGTAGGGGAAGTCGATGCCCTTTGGCTTGGCGAAGCGGATCACCACCATGCTCTCGTCGGCGGTGGGGATGTCCTTGGCGATGAACGGGTTGCTGGTGTCCACCGTGGGCACGCGCTGGAAGTTCACATGCGTGCGGCTGAACTGCGGGCAGATGTGGTTCACGTAATCGGGCATGCGGCGCAGGATGGTCTCGACCACCGCCTCCTGGCTGTAGCCGCGCAGGTTCTGGTCGCGGTGCAGCTTCTGGATCCACTCGAGGTTGATGATGGGCACCACGCCCACCAGCAGGTCGACATGGCGCGCCACGTCCACCCCCGGGCCGACGAAGCCGCCGTGCAGGCCTTCATAGAACAGCACGTCGCTCTGGGCGATCGGCTGCCAGTCGCTGAAGGAGCCGGGCTCGCCGCCCAGATCCCGGGCCTCGGCCGCGTCGTGGACATAGCGCCGCACCTGGCCGCCG
The DNA here is from genome assembly GCA_038246615.1 of Burkholderiales bacterium. Classification (GTDB taxonomy): domain Bacteria; phylum Pseudomonadota; class Gammaproteobacteria; order Burkholderiales; family Burkholderiaceae_C; genus Pseudaquabacterium. The sequence continues at coordinate 1,529 of JBBRVT010000293.1, read as the reverse complement.
CCGTTCTTCGCATAACCTGCAAAGGTGGCGTCCAGTTCGGCCAGCAGGTTGCTTTCCGGGCCGAAGTGGCTGATCTGCGGGCCCTCGCCATGGGCGGCGGCATGCACCTTGGCGCGCATCTCGACCCGGTCGTAGCGGTGGAATGAGTCGCCCTCGATCACCTGCGCATGGATGCCCTCGCGGCGGAAGATGTGGGCAAAGCTCTTCATCACCGTGGTGGTGCCGGCGCCGGACGAGCCAGTGACGGCGATGATGGGGTGGCGTTGGGACACGGCAGGCTCCAGATCAGAAGAATTCGCGGGCGCGGAACAGCGAGCGCTCGTTGAACAGCGGCGATTCATACGGCCGGTCGTCCCCGCGGGCATGCTCGGCGTGGTAGCGCTCGATGCGCATCACCTCGTTCTTCGAGCCCAGGACCACCGGCACCCGTTGGTGCAGTTGCTCGGGCGCCAGTTCCATCAGCCGGCCGCGCCCGGTGCTGCTGGCGCCGCCAGCCTGCTCGATCAGCATGCTGATGGGGTTGGCCTCGAACAGCAGGCGCAGGCGGCCGGGCTTGCCTGGGTCTTTCGTGTCCGTGGGGTACAGGAACACGCCGCCACGCATCAGGATGCGGTGCACCTCGGCCACCTTGCTGGCGATCCAGCGCATGTTGAAGTCGCGGCCGCGCTCGCCGGCCCGGCCGGCCTGGCATTCAGTGACATAGCGGTGCACCGGCGGCTCCCAGAAGCGGGCATTGCTGGTGTTGATGGCGAATTCACTGGTGTCCTCGGGGATGGCCAGGTCGGAATGGGTGAGGATGAAGTTGCCGACCTCGCGGTCGAGCGTGAAGCCGTGGGTGCCCTTGCCCACGCTGATCACCAGCATCGTGGCCGGGCCGTAGATCGCATAGCCGGCAGCCACCTGCCGCGTGCCGGGTTGCAGGTAGTCGGTGGTGGCGGGCGGCGCCTCGCTGCCGTGCCGCAGCACCGAGAAGATGGTGCCCACCGACACGTTCACGTCGGTGTTCGACGAACCGTCCAGCGGGTCGAAGATCAGCAGATAGGGCCCGCGGGCGAAGTTCTCGGGGATGGCATAGGGCTCGTCCAGCTCTTCGCTGGCCAGGCCGGCCACCAGGCCGCCCCATTCTGTGGCTGTCACCATCGCGTTGTTGGCCAGCACGTCCAGCTTCTTCTGCTGCCCGCCGTGCAGATTGGTCTGCCCGACGGCGCCCAGGTAGCCGCCCAGCGCACCCTTGGCCGTCATCGCCGAGATGGCCTTGACAGCCGCCGCCACGTCCACCAGCAGCGCCGCCAGCCTGCCTTGGTCGTCGACGTCGTGCAGTTGCTGGATCAGGAATTTCGAGAGAGTGGTGCGTCCGAGATGCATGGCGAGGTTCCGGGTCGGGGCGGTTGTATCAGGGGGCGGCAGCAGACATCCTGTTCGCGCGGATGTCGGCTTCGGCCATGGTGCTCAGGTCGTCGGCGCCGACTGGCCGGTCGCGGTCGAAATCGTCGGGAAAGTCCAGATGGTGGGCGATGCGGCTGCGCATG
>JBBRVT010000292.1:0-6028 GCA_038246615.1 Burkholderiales bacterium | reverse complement strand
GCGTTGGCCTTGTCGATGTCGTTGATGCCCGCAAGCCGCAGGGCCTTGACCAGCCTGTCTTGCAGGGTCTGGAACAGCCGCTCTACGCGGCCCTTGGCTTGGGGGCTGCGCGCGCAGATGGGCTCGATGTCCAGCTGCAGCAGCGCACGCTCGAACTGCGTGGGTACGCCGTCTTCGCTGTCGTGCTTGGTGAAGATGCTGTGGCGGTCGCTGTACAGCGCCAGCGGCACGCCGTGCTGCGTGATGTGGCTGCACAGTGTGGCCAGATAGCCTTCTGTGGTCTCGGTGGGGTCGAATCGCCCGGCCAGCACGCGCCCCGTGGCATCGTCAATGAAGGCCGTCAGGCAGCCGCGCGCGCCGCGCGCCTCGAACCAGTCGTGATGGCTGCCGTCGATCTGCACCAGCTCACCCAGGCAGTCTCGGCGCGGGCGCGGTGGATGCACGCGCTTGGCTCGCCGCAGCTTGGGCTTCCACAGGCCGGCTGCGATCATCCAGCCCCGCAGCGTCTCGGTGCTGTGAACGAAGCCGTGTTCGCTCGCCAGGTACTCCCGCGCCAGTTCGGGGCCGAAGTCGGCGTAGTGCTGGCGCACCAAGCTCAGCGTTTGGTCTCGCACCTCCTGCGCAATGCGCCTGTTGCTGGGCGCGCCTCGCCGCTTGGAGATCAGCCCCGCTGTACCTCCTTCACGCAGTCGCCGGCACAAGCGCTTGACCTGCCTGACCGACAAACCCATTTGCTTCGCTGCCTGCGCCTGGCCCAGCTTGCCGTTCTGGACCCCCTGCAGCACCGCCAAACGCTGCGCTTCTCGTTGACTCATCAACCCCAGTCCTTGCCCCATCTATATCGCTCCCACTGCACCGCGCAGGGGACACTTCTACTTGGGGCGATGGGGACATTACTGTTTGGGGCCCACACTGCCTGAATCGCTGCGGTGCGCACCGTATACTCCAGGGCTCAACGGGGCGTAGCGCAGCCTGGTAGCGCACTTGCATGGGGTGCAAGGGGTCGCGAGTTCGAATCCCGCCGTCCCGACCATTACGAATCAACGGGTTAGCTCTCTCAAGGGGCTAGCCCGTTTGGCTTTGTGGGGCTCGTTGCGTCCGCTGGTCACCGTTCGCCGCTGGCTGCGGACCTCGGGTCAAGCGCCGAGTCAGCGGCGCAACCGGCTGTTGCCTGCGGTTGGTGCGCTGCCTCAGTTGTGCACCTCTTGCACTTCGTGGTCAGGGTCGGGCTGCTGTTGGTGCAGCGCCCGGCCCGCCTGCCGCTGAACCGCAGCGGCTGCGGTTGCCAGCAGCCGGCCGGCGCGGTTCTTCAAGCCGCTTGCACCTCGTGCCGGACGGGCTTGATTCGGACCAGCACGGTCTTGGCGATCTTGCGTGCATGCCACAGGTCGTAGGCCGCCTGCATGCCCAACCAGACGCTCGCCCGCCCGCCGTGTTCGACGCCAAGCCAGCGCTCCAAGCGCAAGGCCATTTCTGCCGAGATACCGGCCCGCGCATTCAGCACGCGGGACAGTGCGGCACGGGTCACGCCCAGTTGTGCGGCCGCATCGGTCACGGTCAGCCCCAGCGCTGGCAGCACATCGTCGCGAAGGGATTCGCCAGGGTGAGGCGGGTTGTGCATCGTGGCCATCTTGGTGTTCCTCAGTGGCAGTCCGTGTAGTCGACGACGGTTGCATGCCCGCCTTCGAAGGTGAATGTCAGCCGCCAATTGCCGTTGACCCATACCGACCAACGGCCTGCAAGCTCACCCTTCAGTGGATGCAGTTTCCAGCCCGGCAAGTTCATGTCGGCCGGCGCTGCAGCCAAGTCGAGCTGGGCCAGCTGGCGCCGCAGCTTCGGCGCATGCGCCGGCTGAATGCCTGCCTTGCTGCCGGTCGTGAAGAACGCCTGCAAGCCTTTGTGCGCGAAGTCTTGGATCACAGCGGTAAGCGTATAGCGTCACTGCTCAGGTGTCAATTCGATCACGTCGGTAGAGAAACGCAGGCGAGCCATGAGAGCTGAGTGGCACGATCTCGCGCTCGGCTGCGAAGCGGAACATCTGGCGCATGTCAAAGGCTTGGCTCTCACCCGGGGCCAAGCCTTTTGACTTCGTGGGGGCTGCGCGGCACAACCCGCGCCCCTTGCGTGACGACGGGCTTTTCTGATACTGTACAAAAAAACAGTATTTCAGAACGTCCAGGGAGCTCGCCATGCAAGACACAGCCGATCCGGTCGACCCGTCCGACGCCTTTGGTTCGTCGGAACCCCTCACCGAGCCGCGTCCGCGGCTGCTCGACGCGCTGCGTGCGCAGGTGCGGTACCTGCACTACAGCCTGCGCACTGAAGAAGCGTACGTGCACTGGGCGCGGGCTTTCATCCGCTTCCACGACAGGCGGCACCCGGCGGGGCTGGGGCGGCCGGAGGTCGAGGCCTTTCTGACCTGGCTGGCGGCCGAGCGGCAGGTCTCGCCTTCGACCCACCAGCAGGCCTTGTCGGCCTTGCTGTTCCTGTACCAGAAGGTGCTGCGGCAAGACCTGCCCTGGATGGGCGAGATCGGCCGCCCCCGGGGCGAGCGGCGGCTGCCGGTGGTGCTGACCGCCACCGAGGTGGCCAGCCTGCTGGTCCATCTCGATGAGCAAGCGGCGCTGTCGGGCGTGCCGCATGGGTTGCTGGGCCGGCTGCTGTATGGCACCGGCATGCGCCTGCTCGAGGCCTTGCGGCTGCGCGTCAAGGACATCGACTTCGAGCGCCGCGCCATCTTCGTGCGCCAGGGCAAGAACGCCAAGGACCGGGTGGTGATGCTGCCGGCCGCGCTGGAAGAGCCCTTGCGGGCGCAGCTGGCCCGGGCCCATGCGGTGTGGGCTGCCGACCGCGACAGCGGGGTGCAAGGCGTGCTGGTGCCGCATGCGCTGGCGCGCAAGTACACGCGCGCGGCGCTGTCCTGGTCCTGGCACTGGGCCTTTCCGCAGGGCCGGCTGTCGGTGGACCCGCGCGGCGCCGGCGAGCGCCGCCACCACCTGCTCGAAAACAACTTCCAGCGCGTGTTCAAGCTGGCGCTGGGCGCCAGTGCCATCCACAAGCCGGCCACGCCGCACACCTTGCGCCACTGTTTTGCCACGCATCTGCTGCAGTCGGGTTACGACATCCGCACCGTGCAGGAACTGCTGGGCCATGCCGACGTGAGCACCACCATGATCTACACCCATGTGCTGCGCATGGGGGGCGGTGCGGTGCGCAGTCCGCTGGACAGCCTGGTGCCGGCAGGCCCGCTGCCGGCGATGCGCCCCCCCGGGCCACCGGCCGGGTCGCGCGATGCAGCGCATCAGGCTTCACCTCAGCCCCATTCAGCAGGTGCCGTGCAGGGCGCGGGCCTGGCCTTCGCCTCGGCCTACCCACCGGCCGGCCGGCCGCCCACCGTCCGCCGCGCCAGAGAGCCTTCCCCTTGTTACCACGCCGCCTGGTTGAACTCCCCGAGTACGCCGAGCTCCACTGCCGCAGCAGCTTCAGTTTCCTGACCGGGGCTTCGCAGCCCGAGGAACTGGCCGCCCGCGCCCATGCGCTGGGCTATGCGGCGCTGGCCGTCACCGACGAATGCTCGCTGGGCGGTGTCGTGCGTGCCCATGGCCAGGCGCGCAGCCTGGGCCTGCACTTCATCGTCGGCGCCGAGATGAAGCTGTCGCGCTCGGCCGAGCCGGCGTCCCCCGGCCCGCGCCTGGTGATGCTGGCCATGTCGCGGCGCGGTTACGGCAACCTGTCGCAGTGGATCACCGTGGCCCGCCGCCGCGCGCCCAAGGGGCAGTACCAGGCGCTGATGTCCGACCTCGAAGGCCGCGTGCCGCACCTGCCCACGCTGGCCGGCCTGCCCGACTGCCTGGCGCTGCTGTACACGCCCGAGGTGCTGTCGTCGGACCAGCCTTTCGAGACGCTGTTCGCCCATGCCCTGTGGCTGAAAGCCTGGTTCGGCAGCGACGAGCGTGCCGCGCTGGCCCTGCCGGTGCTGCTGCACCCGCACGACACCTTGCTGATCGACCTGGTGCAGCGCGTGTCGGTGTTGACGGGCCTGCCGATCGTGGCCGTGGGCAGCGTGTTGATGCACACCCGCTCGCGCAAGCCGCTGCAGGACGCGCTGACCGCCACGCGCCTGAAGTGCACGGTGGCCGAGGCTGGCCATGCACTCGGTTCCAACGCCGAAGCCCACCTGCGCCCGCGTTCGCGGCTGGGCGCGCTGTACCGCCCTGAATGGCTGGCCGCCACGCTGGCGCTGGCCGGGCGCTGTGCCTTTTCGCTCGACGAACTGCGGTATGAGTACCCGCGCGAGATCGTGCCCGAGGGCCACACCGCCACCAGCTGGCTGCGTGAACTCACCGAACAGGGCGTGCTGCGCCGCTTTCCGGCCGGTGTGCTGCCTGCCGTGCGTGCCACCATCGAGCACGAGCTGGCCCTCATCGCGCAGCTGCAGTACGAGCCGTACTTCCTCACCGTGGCCGACATCGTGCACTGGGCCCGCCAGCAGGGCATCCTGTGCCAGGGCCGTGGCAGCGCGGCCAATTCGGCGGTCTGCTATTGCCTGGGGGTGACGGAGGTTGATCCGGCCCGCATGAGCCTGCTCTTCGAGCGCTTCATCAGCGCCGAGCGCAACGAGCCGCCCGACATCGATATCGACTTCGAGCACCAGCGCCGCGAAGAGGTCATCCAGTACGTCTATCGCAAATACGGCCGCCACCGCGCCGCGCTCACCGGCGTCGTCATCAGCTACCGGCCGAGATCGGCGCTGCGCGACATGGGCCGCGCGCTGGGCATCGATCTCGACCGCATCGACGCCGTGGCCAAGAGCCAGCACTGGTTCGACGGCCGGTCGATCAATGCCGAACGCCTGCGCGAAAACGGCTTCGACCCCGAATCCTCGCTGTGCAAGCTGTGGATGGAACTGACCACCACGCTCATCGGCTTCCCGCGCCACCTCAGCCAGCACCCCGGCGGCTTCGTCATTGCGCGCGACGATCTGGCGCGCCTGGTGCCGGTGGAAAACGCGGCCATGGCGGGCCGCAGCGTCATCCAGTGGGACAAGGACGACCTCGACGCGCTCGGGCTGCTGAAGGTGGACTTGCTGGCGCTGGGCATGCTGAGCGCGATCAAGCGCGCATTGAGCTTCGTCGGGGACAAGCTGGGCGTGCCCGATTTCCAGATGCAACACGTGCCGGCCGAAGACAAGCCCAGCTACGCCATGCTCTGCCGCGGCGACAGCGTGGGCACCTTCCAGGTCGAAAGCCGCGCCCAGATGAGCATGCTGCCGCGCCTGCAGCCGCGCTGCTTCTACGACCTGGTGATAGAGGTCGCCATCGTGCGCCCCGGCCCCATTCAGGGCGGCATGGTGCACCCCTACCTGCGCCGCCGATCGGGTGAAGAAGCTGTGGACTACCCCAGCGCCGAAGTGCGCCAGGCCCTGCAGCGCACCCTGGGCGTGCCCATCTTTCAGGAACAGGTGATGCAGCTGGCCATACTGGCCGCCGACTTCACCCCCGGCGAGGCCGACCAGCTGCGCCGCGCCATGGCCGCCTGGAAGCGCAAGGGCGGCATCGGGCCTTTTCACGAACGGCTGGTCGGCCGCATGGTGGCCAAGGGCTACGAGCCCGAGTACGCCGAGCGCATCTTCAAACAGATCGAGGGCTTCGGCGAATACGGCTTCCCCGAAAGCCATGCCGCCAGCTTCGCGCTGCTGGTGTATGTCAGCGCCTGGCTGAAGTGCCATCACCCGGATGCCTTCCTGGCCGCGCTGCTCAACAGCCAGCCGATGGGCTTCTACGCCCCGGCGCAGCTGGTGCGCGACGCCAAGGAGCACGGCGTGGTGGTGCGGCCGGTGGACGTGACGGTGAGCGTGTGGGATTCGGTGCTCGAAGGGCAGGGCGCCGGGCTGCGGCCGGTGCGCCTGGGCTTCAGCCGCATCAGCGGTTTCCCTCAGGAAGTCGCCCAATGGCTGATCGCGGCGCGCGACTCGGCACCGTTTGCATCGCCCGAAGACCTGGCCCGCCGCGCTCAACTTGATGCCGGC
>JBBRVT010000291.1:0-6033 GCA_038246615.1 Burkholderiales bacterium | reverse complement strand
TCATGCAGGCTACCGATCGCCTTGGCGCCCAGCTGGGCGGCCAGGCTCTGCGAGAACAGCGCCTCGAACAGGCTGCTCTTCCAGCGGCCGGCAAATTCACCCAGCTTGCCCAGGGTGGCATGGCCGATGCCACGCTTGGGCGTGGTGACGGCGCGCAGAAACGCCGGGTCGTCGTCCTGGTTGACCAGCAGACGCAGCCAGGCGCACAGGTCCTTGATCTCGGCGCGGTCGAAGAAGCTCTGGCCGCCGCTCACCTTGTAAGGTATCTGCGCGGCACGCAGCTTCTGCTCGAACACCCGCGCCTGGTGGTTGGCGCGGTACAGCACCGCAAAGTCGCCGAACTTGGTCTGCCCGCTGCCACGTTCGTCGGCCAGAGCACCGCCCCGGGCGCGCAGGCTCTGGATGAAGGCCACGGCACGCTCGGCCTCGTGCTCCTCGCCGTCGCATTCCACCAGGCGCACCGGGTCGCCGTCGCCGAGCGCGCTCCACAGCTTCTTGTCGAACAGCTTGGGGTTGGCGGCGATCACGTTGTTGGCCGCACGCAGGATGGCGCCGGTGGAGCGGTAGTTCTGCTCCAGCGCAATCACCTTCAGCGCCGGCCAGTCCTGCGGCAGGCGCTTCAGGTTGTCGATGGTGGCACCGCGCCAGCCGTAGATGCTCTGGTCGTCGTCGCCCACCGCAGTGAACAGGCCGCGCCGGCGTGGGTCGTCACCGCTGACCAGCAGCTTCAGCAGTTCGTACTGCACCGCGTTGGTGTCCTGGTATTCGTCCACCAGCACATGGCCGAACATCGCCTGCCACTTGCTGCGCGCCTCGGCGTCGCGTTGCAGCAGCTTCAACGGCAGGCCGATCAGGTCGTCGAAATCGACCGCCTGGTAGGCAGCCAGACGCTCTTCGTAGAGCTTCATCACCCGGGCGGCCACCTGCTCGTCGGCGTCCTTGGCCACGGCTGCGGCGCCTGCGCTGTCCAGGCCCTGGTTCTTCCACAGGCTGATGGTCCACTGCCAGTGGCGCGCCAGCTTGTTGTCGGTGGCGCCGCCGGCGTCGCGCAGCACGCCCATCACGTCGTCGGCATCCAGGATGGAGAACTGCGGCTTCAGGCCCAGCGCCGCGCCGCTGTCGCGCAGGATGCGCACCCCCAGGCTGTGGAAGGTGGCCACCACCAGGTCCTTCGCCGCGCGCGGGCCGACCAGGGCCTTGCTGCGCTCGCGCATCTCCTGCGCCGCCTTGTTGGTGAAGGTGATGGCGGCGATCTCCTTCGGCGCCAGCCCGGCCTGCAGCAGGCGCGCGATCTTGTGGGTGATCACCCGCGTCTTGCCCGAGCCGGCGCCGGCCAGCACCAGGCAGGGGCCGCCCAGGTGGTGCACCGCCTGCAGTTGCGCGGGGTTCAGGGAGGCGGGGGCGTCGGCCATGGCAAGGGTGGGCGCCGGATGATAGCGGCGGCGGGGGCTGCGGCAGGCCCAGCTTGCAGCGCTGCAGCGCTGCAGCGTCGGTTGGCAGGGATGCGGCAGGGTTGCGGCAGGGTTGCGGCAGGGCCGGCGGGGATACTTCCGGCACAGCATGCAGGCCGTCCTCGCCGTCACCGTTCCGTTCTTCGCCCTGGTGCTCGCCGGCTGGCTGGCTGCGCGCCGCGGCCTGCTGCCCGAGGCCGCCATCCCCGGGCTGAACGCCTACGTGCTGTATTTCGCGCTGCCCTGCCTGCTGCTGCGCTTCGGCATGAACACCCCGGTGCTGGAGCTGCTCAACCCTGTCGTGCTGGCGGTGTATCTGCTGTGCGCGCTGGTGGTGGTGGGCTTCACCATCGCGGTGTCGCTCAACGCCACCATCGGCCTGAAGGACGCCAGCTTCGGCGCGCTGGTGGCGGCCTTCCCCAACACCGGCTTCATGGGCGTGCCGCTGCTGGTGGCGCTGTTGGGGCCGGCGGCGGCCGGGCCGGTGATCTGCACCGTGCTGGCCGATCTGTTCGTCACCAGCTCGCTGTGCATCGCGCTGTCGCAGCTGCAGGGGGCCGAGGGCGGCGCCCGCACAGCGGCGCTGCGGGCGGTGCGGGGCGCGCTGTCGAACCCGCTGCCCTGGGCGATTGCCATCGGCGCGGTGTTGTCGATCACCGGGCTGAAGCCCAGCGGCCCGTTGGACACGGTGGTGCGCATGCTGGCCGACAGCGCCACGCCGGTGGCGCTGTTCACCATCGGCGCGGTGCTGTGGCGCGCCGGCCAGCATGCCCACACCCGCACGCCGCTGGCGCACTACCTGCCGGTGGCGGCGATCAAGCTGTTCATGCACCCGCTGCTGGTGCTGCTGGTGGGCGCTGCGGCGCAGCGGCTGGGCGCGCCGCTGTCGGCGTTCCAGCTGATGGTGCTGACCCTGGCAGCGGCGCTGCCCAGCGCCAGCAATGTGTCGCTGCTGACCGAGCGCTACGGCGCCGATTCAGGCCGGGTGGCGCGCATCATCCTGGCCAGCACGGTGGGCGCGTTCGCCAGCTTCAGCGCGCTGGCCTGGCTGTTCGGCGTGCAGCCGGCCGGGTAGCGCACCAGGACGCTGGCTGGCTGACGCTCAGGCAGGAACGGCGAACAGCACGCCGGCGCTGTAGGCCTGCTGGCTGGCGACACCGGCAGCGCTGACGAAGGCACCCGCGTTCACATCCAGCCGCAGCAGCCCGCTGGTGCCCGCTGGCAGGGTGACCACCGCCGTGCAGCGTGTGCCCGACGCGCGGGTGAAGCTGGTCACCGTGCCGGCACTCAGCACGATGTCGTCGGCGCTGAAGCTGCTGACCACATCCAGGTTGAAGTCGAAGCTGAAGCCCACCGGCACGGTGGCCAGCACGCCTGTGGCGTTGTGGCTGATGCTCAGCACCGGCTCGTTGCTGGCCACCACGGTGTCGATGCGCTGGGCGAAGCTGTAGTCCAGCTTGCTGGCGTCGCTGCCGGACGCGTCCCGAAAGGCGCCGGCCTGCACCAGCACGGTGAGCAGATCCTGCTTGTTGGCCGTGGGCGTGACCAGCAGCGTGTAGACCGTGTCGCTCAGCCTGGTGACGGTGGCATCGTTGAGGAAGCCGTTGCTGATCAGGATGCGGTTGGTGGCGAAGTTGCTGACCGCCGCGCTGAAGGTGAAGCGCACGGTGAAGACGCCGGTGGCGTCACCGGGCACGTTGCTGCCGATCTGCAGCGACGGTGCCACGGTGGGCTCGTCCCGCTCGGTGTTGCCACCACCACACCCCGCCAGCAGCAGCAGGGTGGCACCCGCCAGCCTGCGCCGTGACAAGCCGCTCATCTGCCGCGTTTCTTCCATGGTGGCGCCCTCCCTGGCGCGGTGTCGTGGCCCAACAGAGCCCGGAGGATAGCAAGCCGCCAGGCATGAGCCGTTCGGACGCCGGGCCGCACGACGGGTTGTCAAGTGCCATCCGCAAAATCGGCGCCTGACCTGCACACCCCCGTTGCAGCGCGCTACCGCCAAGGATGCCTCCATGGGACGCCCCGACCAGACCAAGCCAGTGCGCACCGGCACCAACCGGCGTGAGTTCTTCAAGCGCTCCGGCGCCACCACCGTGGGCATCGTGGCGGCATCCCCGTTGCTAGCCACATCGGCCGACGCCGCAGCGGCGGTGTTCCAGCACGGCGTGGCCAGTGGCGACCCGCTGGCCGACCGGGTGATCATCTGGACCCGCGTCTCCGTGGTCCCCACCAAGCCGCTGGTGCCCGTGGTCTACGTGGTGGCCACCGACCCCGGCATGCGCAGCGTGGTGCAGCGCGGCGCCACCACCACCAACCTGGCACGTGACCTCACCGTCAAGGTCGATGTCAGCGGCCTGCGCCCTGCCACCACCTATTACTACCAGTTCACCGCTGGTGGCAGCACCAGCCCGGTAGGCCGCACCCGCACCCTGCCGGTGGGCAGCGTCGAGCGCGTGCGCCTTGCCGTGGTCAGCTGCTCGAACCATGCCTACGGCTACTTCAACGCGTACGCCCGCATCGCCGAGCGTGCCGACCTGGACCTGGTGCTGCACTTGGGCGACTACCTCTACGAGTACGGCAACGGCGTGTACGGCGACGTGCGTACGCCGGAGCCGCCCACCGAGATGGTGACGCTGGCCGACTACCGCATGCGCCACGCGCAGTACAAGCGCGACCTCGACGCGCAAGCCATGCACCGGCAGCACCCGTTCGTGGCGATCTGGGACGACCACGAGATTACCAACGACAGCTGGAAGGACGGCGCGCAGAACCACCAGCCCGCCACCGAGGGCGTGTATGCCGACCGGGTGGCCGTTGGCTTGCAGGCCTACTACGAGTGGATGCCGATCCGCCAGGTGGGCGCCGACAAGCGCAAGAACTTCCGCAACTTCCAGGCCGGCAACCTGCTGGACCTGATGATGCTGGAGGAGCGGTTGAGCGCACGCTCGCAGCAGCTGACTGCGACGATTCCGACGCCGTTCGGCGCCGGCTTCGTGCAGTCCGGCGCGTTTGCCGACCCGGCCCGCACGCTGCTGGGTGCCGAGCAGGAGGCTTGGCTGTTCAGCCGGTTGCAAACCAGTACCGCCACCTGGAAGTTCCTGGGCCAGGGTGTGATGTTCGCCCAACTGAAGCTGCAGGGCGCGCCCAACGCCCAGGGTGGCGGTGTGTTCCTCAACACCGACCAGTGGGACGGCTACAACCCCGCCCGCAACCGGGTGTTCGACACCATCAAGGGCGCCGCCACCGGCGCGCCAGTGAACAACGTGGTGGTGCTGACCGGCGACATCCACAGCAGCTGGGCGGCCGATCTGGCCCAGGACCCGAGCAACCCCAACACGGCCACCGGCGGCTACAACCCCGCCACCGGCGCAGGCGCCAGCGCGGTGGAGTTTGTCGGCACGTCGGTGTCGTCGCCCGGTGTCGATGACGACACCACCGGCGCCATCGCCGGGCAGCTGCGCGGGATCAATCCGCACTTCAAGTACATCAACCTGCACAAGCGCGGCTACATGCTGCTGGACGTGACGCGGCAGCGCGTGGTGGGAGAGTTCTGGCACGTGGACACGGTGGCCAGCCGCAGCAACCTGCAGACCTTTGCCGCAGCCTTCGAGGTGCAGGCAGGCACCAACCGGCTGGTGGCATCGGCCCAGACCACGCCGCGCGCCAACCCGCCGCTGCTGGCGCCCTGAGCATGCCCCACCGCAACCCACCGGACGACACCATGCACATCCCGCGCAACTTCACCCTGGCCCGCACCGCCGTCGCCGTCACCCTGGCCCTGGGCAGCCTGGCCGCACACGCCGATGTGGCGTCAATCAGCCAGTCGGGCGGCTTCGCCTTCGATCAGCAGGTGTACAGCTTCGACCTCGACATCCTCAGCGCGTCCGACCTGCGGCTGTGGACCACGTCCTGGGCTGCGGGCGGGGCCGACCCGGTGCTGGCGTTCTTCGACCGCAACGGCGGGGCGCTGCTGAGCTTGTCGGACGACATCGACGCGCCCTATGACCAGATTGATGCAGGCCAGGGCCTGCTGGACGCCGGCATCGGCATCAACGATCTGGCGGCCGGCCAGTACCGCGTGGCGGTCAGCGTCTCGCAGAACTTTCCGGCTGGCAACAGCTGGGCCGACGGCTACCTGCTGGGCACCAGCGGCGGCAACCCGATCGACAGCAGCTGGACGGTGCGTGGCGAACTGACCCATGCAGCCCCGATCCCCGAGCCGACGCCCACCGCGCTGCTGCTGGCCGGCCTCGCGGCGCTGGGCCTGCTGGCCCGCAGCCGGCGCGGCTGAGCCGCTCCGCCGCCGTAGCGCTGCCGATCAGATCGCCAGCGGATCGACGTCTACCGCCCACCGCGCCAGCCCGCGGTGGGCGCTTTTCATCGCATGCAGCTGCGGCAGCCAGGCCGACAGCAGCAGCTGCAGCCGGTGGCGTGACGGCGCCTCCACCAGCATCTGCAGCCGCTCGATGCCGGCCACCTTGCTGACCGCCGGGGGCACCGGCGGGTACAGCGTCACCGCAGCGCCACCGGGCAGCGCGGCGGCCAGGGTTGCAGCCTGCTGCAACCAGGCCAGCGCGACAGC